>JAFGEY010000559.1 GCA_016931365.1 Anaerolineae bacterium | reverse complement strand
GTGATCGGGCAGTTGGGCAGCAACGCCCGCGCGGGGAACGGCCCCCATTTCGTGATCGAGGCCGACGAGTACGACCATATGTTTCTGGGCCTCAAGCCGACCGTCGCCGTGGTGACGCACCTGGAGCACGATCATCCGGACTGCTTTCCGACCTTTGCCGATACGCAGCGGGCCTTTGAATGCTTTTTGAACCTGGTGCCGTCTGGCGGATTGATCCTCGGCTGCGGCGACCAGCCCAACGTTGCCGAACTTTTAAAAAAAGAATACGCTGCGCCGGTTCAGACGGGCGGGCTGAACCCCGGCAACGACTGGCAGGCGCAGAACGTGCGGCCCAACGCCCTTGGCGGACACAGCTTTGCTGTCGTTCGCGAGGGGCAGGTATGGGGCGAGATCGATCTACAGGTGCCAGGGATACATAACGTTCAGAACGCGCTGCTTGCGCTGGCGGTGGCCGATTGGGCCGGCGTTCCCAGAGCGGACATCGTCCGGGGCTTGGCCTCGTTTGCCGGTACCGAGCGCCGTTTTGAGGTCGTCGGCGAGGCAAAGGGCATTACCGTGATCGACGATTACGGGCATCACCCCACCAAGATCGCGGCGACGCTGGCCGGAGCGCGGGCGCGATATGGCGCGCGCGCAGGAGCGCACGACCGCTCGCGTCCTGGTGGGCGCGCACTGTGGGCGGTCTTTCAGCCGCATACTTACAGCCGCACCAAAACGCTGTGGGCGGAGTTCCTGGCCTGCTTTGCTCAGGCCGATCACGTGATCGTGCTCGACATTTATGCCGCGCGCGAACGAGATGCGCTCGGCATTTCGGCGGAGCAATTTATAAACGACTTGGTCCGGGTGCATCCGGATGCACGCCACATCGGCGATTTTGAACAGGCCGCGCAGTATATTGTGGAACATGTCGAATCGAATGCGGTAGTGATCACCTTGAGTGCGGGAGATGGCAATCAGGTTGGGATGCTGGTGCTGGACGGATTGAGAAAAAGTATAGCTGCCCAGCCTGTGCTCGAATGTGGACAGGATAAAAGGCCGTCAAATCCTGAAAATCTTGGAAATCCTGTCGAAAAATGATCAGGAATCAGCTATGCCTGAGCAGGCGCAATCATCGAGGTCTATGAGCGACAAACTTGCATCACTGGCAATCGAACTTCAAAACGCCGGTCTCACCGTCTTGCACGATGAGCCGATGAGCCGGCACACGACCTACGAAATCGGCGGCCCGGCCGACCTGTTTGTCCAAGCCGCAAGCCGCGAGCAGATGATTCTGGCCTTTAACAAGGCACGCGCGGTAGGATTTATTCCCTTGATCCTCGGCGGCGGGGCGGAAATCCTGGTTGCCGATGCAGGGATTCGCGGCGCGGTGATCCATTACACGGCAGCGCAGTACCGGTTTACGCCCCAGGACGGCGAGGTGAGGGTGTGGGCCGAGGCTGGCGCATCCTTTCAAGACCTGGCACGGGAAAGCGTCAGCCGTGCGCTTGAGGGTCTGCACTGGGCGGTTGATATTCCCGGCTCGATCGGTGGGGCGGTGGTCGGCAATGCGGGCGCTTTCGGCGGATACATCTGTGATTGTGTGGTCGGGGCAACGCTGCTGGAGATGGATGGCGCCGTGCGCGAGATTTTCGCTGCCGAGATCGCATTCTGCTACCGTGGCAGTCGTCTCAAGCAGATGCCGCGGGATGAACGCCCGGTGATCCTCGACGTGACGCTGACTTTGCGTCCCGGCGATCCACAATGGCTGGCCGAGATGGCCGCCCAGTACACCCAGCGGCGCTGGGAGCGCAACCCGCGTGAGCCGAGTTGCGGATCGGTGTTCAAGCGCACCGCGAATTACCCGGCCGGATTTTTGATCGAACAGTGCGGGCTGAAAGGCGAGCGGCGCGGCAATGCCATGATCTCGCCGCTGCACGCCAATTTTATCATCAACCTGGGTGGAGCCAGGGCAGTTGAGGTCAAAGCCTTGATCGACCTGGCGCAGGAGCGGGTCAAAGCGCAGTTTGGCGAAACCCTGGAACCGGAAATCGAGTTGGTTGGGGAATGGTAAAAATCAACGTGGGCGTCATCTTTGGCGGGCGTTCCGGCGAACACGAGGTTTCGCTGGCTTCAGCGCAGTCGGTAATGAACGCTGTTGACAAGGACAAATACAATGTCGTGCCGATCGGCATCGACAAAAACGGGCAGTGGATCGCCGGCAACGATCCGCTGACTGCGCTGACCTCCGGCACAGCCGGCAGTCCGGCCGCGCTGCTGGCCGATCCGACCCATCGCGGCTTGATGCGGCTCGAAGCACGAGAGCAAGCTCTAACCACAGTCAAATTGGCCGAGTTGGACGTGGTCTTTCCGGTGCTGCACGGCACCTATGGCGAAGATGGCACCGTGCAGGGCCTGCTCGAACTGGCTGGCATCCCCTACGTGGGCGCGGGGGTGATCGGCTCGGTGTTAGGGCTGGACAAAGCCGCGTTCAAGGATGTGATGAAGGCGCATGGGCTGCCAATCGTCGAGCACCTGGTCGTCAAGCGCAAGGTGTGGCAGGCCGATCCGCAGCGCGTATTGGATCAGATCGAAGCGGCGCTGGCCTACCCGGTGTTTGCCAAACCGGCCAACCTGGGATCGAGCGTGGGCATTTCCAAGTGCCACGACCGGGCCGGGCTGGCTGCCGGACTCGATGAGGCGGCCCGTTACGATCGCAAGCTGATCGTCGAGGCGGCAGTGCCGCAGGCGCGCGAGATCGAGGTCAGTGTGCTGGGCAACGACGATCCGATTGCTTCCATGCCCGGTGAGGTGATTCCCAGCCGCGAGTTTTACAACTATGAAGCCAAGTATTTTGACGAGGGTGAGGATGCGTCCGAGTTGTTGATCCCCGCTCCGCTGTCGCCCGAGATGACAGAGCGCGTCCGCAAAATGGCAGTTCAGGTGTACCTGGCCATCGATTGTGCGGGGATGGCGCGGGCCGATTTTTTGCTCTCCGGCGAAACCGGCGATCTGTACGTCAATGAAGTGAACACCATTCCCGGCTTTACCCGGATCAGCATGTATCCCAAGCTGTGGGCGGCGACGGGAATCAGTTACAGTGAATTGATCGACCGGCTGATCGAGCTGGCGATCGAGCGATTTGAGGACAAGAACCAGTCGGAAACGTCCTATACGGTGACAGAGTAGGTTGGGGAGTGCTGAACAGTGTTGACCAACAACCGCACATCCAAAAAATCGAATCGCAGGCGCAAGGGCAAAAACAGTTCGTCCTATCAGGCGGTGGTGCAAACCTATCCGGTTTTTCGCGTTGGCGGGCGGCGTTCAGCAGCGCATCATCACACGGCGATAGATGCGAAAGCATCCAGGACGACTTTACAGACGATGCGTCAAGCAACCGCGAACCGAGCAACCGCGAACCGAGCATCTGCGAGGAGCGGCCGCCAGGCCCGTCCATTCAACCTTTTTGTCCAGTTGAAGGACTGGCTCGATGAAGCATTGCATGCGCCGCGGGCCAAAAATCGGCGCTCGCGGGCGCGGCTTGGACATCCCAAGCCGGAACTGCCGAACCTGCGCGCGGCCGTCATCGCCCCGGTGCAGACGGCGTGGCAGGTAGGCGGCTATACGGCGATCAACGTCTTGTTTTTGGCCCTGGTCGGTTGGGTTTTGTTCTGGTTCTTTACCAACGAGCAGTTTTACGTGCACGAGATCAATGTGAGCGGCAACCAGCGCGTTTCCTCCGAAGCGATCGTCACGGCGAGCGGCTTGCGGAATTACAGCATCTTTTGGCTCGACGCGCAACGAGTGGCCCGGCAGGTCCTTGAGGTATTGCCTCCGGTGCGCGCGGTGCAGATCAAATACGGTTTGCCCAACCGGGTGACGTTGATCGTCGAGGAACAGGGCGGACAGGTGATGTGGCAGATCGCGGGGATAAATTATTGGGTGGACGACGACGGGCAATTGTATCCCGCGCAAGGTGATGTGACACCCAGCGTCGTCGTGCAAGATATCCGCCCCGGCTTGCCCGATTCGGTCGATCCCGAAGCCGTGCAGGCAGCCCAGCAGTTGGTCGACCTGCTACCCGGCGTGGAGGTGCTCGGTTATGCGCCCATCACCGGGCTGCGCTTTCGCCATGAACGCGGATGGCAAGTTTACCTGGGGACGGGCGATGATATGGCCTACAAAGTGGGCATTTTGCGCGCGATCGAGCAGCAGTTTGCAGGCGAGGACACGCCGCAGCCGTCGCTGGTGGATCTGCGCTTTCCGGACAGCCCGTATTATCGTTTGCCGGATGAAAATGGAGCCTGAACATGTGGCTGCCGTTGATCGGATTGTTGCTCGGTTTGATTATCGGCTCGATCTTTTCGATCACCTTGCCTGCCGCCTATACGCGCTACACGGCGCTGGCCATTCTCGCCTCGCTCGATTCGGTGCTTGGCGCGCTGCGGGCTGATATGCAAGGCGAGTACGACAACTGGGTGTTTATCAGCGGCTTTTTTGTCAATGGGCTGCTGGCCGCGCTGCTCACGCTGCTCGGCGACCGCCTGGGTGTGGAACTGTATTATGCAGCGATCGTCGCTTTTGGGGTACGTCTGTTCAATAATCTGGCCGTCATCCGACGGTTGTCGTTGGAGCGTTTGAAAACGTGGTGGAAGCAGCATCGAACACCGTCAGATATTGTTCAATGAGGTAAATTTGGTGGAAAAAACAATCGCCAGTATCGACATAGGAACAACCAAGGTCTGCACGTTGGTGGGGGAGATCAGCGAGTTGGGTGTGCTGCGCATCATCGGCGTGGGCGTGGCCCCATCGCGTGGGCTGCGCAAGGGTGTGGTGGTGAATGCCGGCGAGGCTGCTGACGCGATCTCGACCTCGGTGGAGCGTGCCGAGCGCATTTCTGGTTATCAGATCTCGCGCGCCTATGTGGGCATCGCCGGATCGCACATCGCCTCGCTGAACAGCCGGGGCGTGGTCGCCGTGCCCGGTGAGCGGGCGATCGTCGATGAGGACGTGCTGCGCGCGCTGGACGCCGCGCAGGCGATTTCGATCCCCGAGAACAGCGAGATCATTCACATCGTGCCGCGCGGCTTTTCCATCGACGGGCAGGAAGGGGTCAGCGACCCGCGCGGGATGCACGGTGTGCGGCTGGAGGTCGAGGCGCACATTATCACCGGGGCCACGCCGACGATCCAAAACCTGGTCAAGTGCGTCAATTCGCTCGACATCGAGATCGACGAGATGGTGCTGGCGCCATTGGCTTCTGGTGAGGCCATCCTCACCGACACCGAGCGGGCGATGGGCGTCGTCGTCGCCGACATTGGCGGGGGCACAACCGACATTGCCATTTTCATCGAGGGCAGCGTGTGGCACACCAGCATCTTGCCGGTGGGCGGGCATCACCTGACCAACGACATCGCCATTTGCCTGCGCACGCCCTTTGAGGAGGCTGAAGAAGCCAAGAAAAAATACGGGCACGCCGTGCCTAAAGAGATCGCCGAGGGTGAAACGCTGGATATTGTTACTTTTGGCGAGAGCGCGCATCAGAAAATTTCGCGCCGCGATCTGGCCGAGGTTCTGCACGCGCGAGTGGAAGAAATTTCCGGCCTGATCTTGCAAGAGATCAAACGCTCCGGCTATGACGGGCTGCTGCCCGCTGGCGTTGTGCTCTGCGGCGGCACGGCCGATCTGCCCGGCATCCGCGATGTGGCGCGCGAAGTGATCGGCCTGCCGGCGCGGGTGGGCAAACCGCACGATTTGCAGGGGTTGGTCGATACGCTGACCAAACCCGCTTTCGCGACCAGCGTGGGCTTGTTGATGTGGGGGCAGCGCCAGAAACCGTCCGTCCGCCCGCATACGCCCAAGACGCCGCTGACCGGTCGCGTGACCAAATGGTTCAAGAACTTTCTTCCTGGTTGATTGAGGAGAAAGCACACATATATCCAAGTCTGAGGGGGTAGACCAGAAAAGGAGAACTAGGATGGAACAGAAAAGTAGCGTACCAGAGCACTTTGCCCGGATCAAGGTATTGGGACTCGGCGGCGGCGGATCGAATGCAGTCAACCGGATGATCGCCGAGGGCATTCAGGGTGTCGAGTTTGTGGCGATCAACACCGACTCGCAAGCCTTGATGATGTCCAACGCGCCGCAGCGCATTCACATCGGCGAAAAGCTGACCAAGGGCCTCGGCTCCGGCGGAAACCCGGAAATGGGGCGCAAGGCGGCGGAGGAGTCGAGCGACGACCTGTACGAGGTGCTGCGCGGCACGGATATGGTCTTTTTGACCGCCGGGATGGGCGGCGGCACCGGCACCGGTGCCACACCGATAGCGGCGGCCATCGCCCGTGAAGTGGGCGCGCTGGCGATTGGGGTGGTGACGCGCCCGTTTGCCTTTGAAGGCACCCGGCGCCGCCAGGTGGCCGAAGAAGGCATCGAGCGGCTCAAGGAACAGGTTGATACGCTGATCGTCATTCCCAATGACCGCCTGCTGCAAATCGTCGACAAAAAGGCTTCGCTCCAGACCGCTTTCCGCGCCGCCGACGACGTGCTGCGCCAGGGTATCCAGGGCATCTCGGAACTGATCACCGTTCCCGGCCTGATCAACCTCGATTTTGCCGACGTGCGCACGATTATGAGCGAAGGCGGCGCGGCATTGATGGCCGTAGGCCAGGCCAGCGGCGAGAACCGCGCGGTCCAAGCGGCGATGGCGGCCATTTCCAGCCAGTTGCTCGACGTGACCATCGACGGCGCGCGGGGCATCCTGTT
>JAFGEY010000558.1 GCA_016931365.1 Anaerolineae bacterium | reverse complement strand
TGATGCCGGATGTTTTGCCATAGGTCGGCCCTTTTGCCAAATTCCAGTTATATCATTTTTAATGAGCGTTTCAGGGTAATGCTAGCGATATTCAACAGAGGGTATGGGATAACAAGCATATGGGAGATATCAGCGGAAAGACAGTAGCCCTACACTTGTAGTGAACAGAACGCCCAAGACTCATTATGACCCATCAGGTGTGTCTATTCCAACAGGATCATTACAGGCCAGATTATTTGAAAGCGGTCTGGCTGGAATAAATGATCAAATTATCATGTGCCGGCAAAAGATCGTCGGTACATTTCTTTTTTCCCTGCATCAGGACGCGCGCGGCTGAACCCCCGTGCCTCCTGTGGTGAGTTCTTCCCTACCTGGCTATATGGTACAGCGGCACGCTGGTCACGCGGACGATTGTCTTTCTTCTCGTGCCCACGCTCCCGTGCGAACGAGAGAAATCCCCGGCCAACCCGCGCAAGGAGGGTTGGTTCAAGCCCTGCTTACCGCCCACTCAACCGACCTTGTGTTTTTCGCGTTCCGGTATTACAATCCGCGCGATGAGCAAGGCCAAAGTTTGTGTGTTGTGCATACGTGTATGATGCCGGCGTGCCGGTCGAAAACAGCCTGCTTTATGCGCGGGCACTGAGCGCGCACCGGGTGCCCTTTGAACTGCACGTCTACCCGCAAGGGCGTCACGGGCTGGGCCTCGCATCGGAAGACCCGCACGTGGCGACGTGGATCGACCTGTGCACCGAGTGGCTGCACGGGATGGGCTGGTAAAGAAGAAAAGAGGAGTAAAGGCATGAACATTCCCAAGACGATGCAAGCGGTGGTGGTATATGGCCCGCAGGATTATCGACTGGAAACGGTGCCCGTGCCGCAGATCGGGCCGGGCGAGGTGCTGGTGCGCGTGCTGGCCACCGGCATCTGCGCCAGCGATGTGAAAACATTTCTCGGCGCGCGGGTATGGGGCTCCGACCAGCTCAAGGCGTACATCCAGGCCCCGGTCATCCCCGGCCACGAGTTCGCCGGTGAGGTGGTGGCGTTGGGCGCAGGCGCGGGCGCAAAATATGGCCTGGAAATGGGCGACATGGCCGTCTCGGAGCAGATCGTGCCCTGCGGGCAGTGCCGGTTCTGCAAGCGCGGCCAATACTGGATGTGCCAGCAGCACGACATTTACGGCTTTATCAAGGAGCGCGCCGAAGGCTCCTGGGCCGAATACATGAAATTCCCGGCCACCGCCCTCAACTACCGGGTGCCCAAGACGATCCGGCCGGAGCATGCCGCGCTGATCGAGCCGCTGGGCTGCGCCATCCACGCCGTCGAGCGCGGCGACATCCAGTTGGGCGACGTGGTGGTCATCGCCGGGCTGGGGCCGATCGGTATGTGCATGCTGCAAGTTGCCAAACTCAAAGGCCCCGGCACGCTGATCGCCCTCGACTTGCAGCCCGGGCGGCTCCAAATGGCCCTGGAACTGGGCGCCGACCTGGCTCTCAACCCCAAAGAAGGCGACGTCGTCCAGCGCGTGCTGGATTTGACCGGTGGCTATGGCTGCGACGTGTACATCGAGGCGACGGGGGCCGGCCCGGCGGTCAACCAGGGCTTGCAGATGATCCGCCGCCTGGGCACTTTTGTCGAGTTCAGCGTCCACGCCGCGCCGGTGGCGGTGGACTGGTCGATCATTGGCGACGTGAAAGAACTGAACATCCACGGCGCACACCTCAGCCCGTACTGCTATCCCAAGGCCATCCGTTACCTTGAGGATGGCACGATCGCCGCCGGCCGCATCGTCAGCCATACCCTGCCGCTGCGCGATTTCCACGCGGGAATCGAGATGGTGCACGATCAGGCCGACTCGATGAAGGTGGTGCTGCTGCCGTGAATAGGAACACAGACAGGCCCATTCGCTCGGCCAGCGGCCGCCCGCTCGACGAACTGAATATGGACAACCTGCTCGCCGGCAAACTGACCACCGAAGATTTTCGCATCAGCGGAGAGACGTTGGAGCAGCAGGCCCGGGCCGCCGAGGACGCCGGCTATAAGCAACTGGGCGAAAACCTGCGCCGCGCCGCCGAGCTGGCTCACGTCTCGAACGAACGGGTCTTTGAAATCTATGACGCGTTGCGTCCGGGGCGCGCCACCTATGCCCAGTTGACGGCGTTGGCCGACGAACTCGCTGCCGCGCGCGCGCCGCGCACGGCGGCCCTGGTACGAAAAGCCGCCGAAGCCTATTTGCGCAGGGGGTTGATCCGTCCGGAATAAGGAAACGAGAATGCCCGAACTTCACGTCCAGGTTGCGGTGGCCAAAGTCACCCAATATGCCAGCGGCGAAAGCGGCGACTCGATTGAAATGATCGAGCGGCCGCACGGTGGACTGTCGATGGTGATGGTCGATGGACAGCGCAGCGGCCGAGCCGCCAAATCGATCAGCAACATCGTCGTTCGCAAAGCCATCTCCCTGCTCGGCGATGGCGTGCGCGACGGCGCGGTTGCCCGCGCGGCGCACGACTATTTGCGGACGATGCGCGGCGGCCAGGTTTCGGCCACGCTGAATATCGTCTCCGTCGATATGGATACCGAAACGTTGGTCATCTCGCGCAACAGCCACTGCCCGACCATCGTCGTGCGCCGGGGCGAACTGCTCTTGCTCGATCAACCCTCCGAAGCCGTGGGCATACACGCCCGCACCAAGCCCATCGTCACTGAAATGCCGCTCGCTTCGGACACGTATGTCATCGCCTTTACCGACGGCGCGCTGCACGCGGGAAGCCGCAGCGGGACCAAGATGGATGTGGTAGCTCTGGTCCGGGCGCTCGTTCAACAAGCAGGGACATCGGCGCAGACACTTGCCGACGCCATCCTCGACCAGGCCATCCGCCGCGATCAGGGACGTCCCGGCGACGACATCAGCGTGCTGGTGGTGACCATTCTGGCCCGGCAGTCCGACAAAGACGAGGCGCGCCGGATGACGGTCGATTTTCCGATTCGCGTCCAAGGAGCAATACCCGGTGGATGATGACGGCAGGCCCAGACCCACAGATCGAGACCCGGGCGCAGGTCAAAACTTGCGCATCGTCGTTGTCGGCCCGTGCGCGGCAGGCAAAAGCACGCTGGTCGCCAATCTGCGTCCTCAAGGCTACAACATCCAGGTCTGCGCCCAAGAACACTCGTTCGTGCCCGATCTGTGGAAAAAGTTCAGCCAGGCCGACATCTTGATCTTTTTGGACGCCGAACTGCCGGCCATCGCCGAACGCCAAAAACGCACCGACTGGACGCAGCAAAGGCTGGACACGCAGCGGCGCCGCCTTGAACACGCTCGCGCGAATTGCGATGTTTACCTTCAAACCGACGCCCTGACACGCGAAGGCGTTGCCCAAGAGGTCCGGGCATTTTTGAATGGCCTCGGCATTCGGCCGGAGAGAAGCGAGGGCTTTGCTGATGCAGACGCCGCAAGCCACTCGGAATGAAATCGACCGCCGCGGTATTGAGATGATTGATGATCAACCTTCATAACCACTCAACCTGGTCGGATGGCCGGTATCCCCCCGAACAACTGATCGAACTGGCCGTTCGAGGCGGCCTGACACACATCGGGATCAGCGATCATTTTTTTACGCTCAAACTCGCCGATGTACGGACTTTTGTCGACATGGACCGCTTGGGCGCATATGTGCGAGAGATTCGCGCTCTGGCCGGGCGGTTTGCCGGGAAAATCGGCGTGCTGGTCGGATTGGAGGTCGACTGGTCGCCGCGCGTCTATCCGCAGCTTGAAGCGCTCTTGTCTCAGATCAACCAGCTCGATTATGTGCTGTTCGAATACGTCGACGACCGGACGTGGTACGGCGACAGCCTGGAACACCTCCTGAGCATCCGCCCGTTGATCGGTATACCGGTCGGCCTGGCGCACAACAAGCTCGACCGAAATTTTGCTTCGATCTACCCGGTGAATGAGCTGGCCATGCTCCTCGCGCAGCACGACATGTTCGTCGAACTGTCAACCTGCCCGCAGTATGCCAACTATGGCGATCAAGACGCTTACTCGGCGCGCCTGTGGCAGGCCTTGCAGCAGAACGGCATCCGTTTTTCCATCGGCTCGGATACGCACCACGCCGCCGCCGAGGTCGTCGACGTTCAGGAGGCGCATCTCTTTCTGCAAAAGCGCGGACTTGCGGATCGATTGATCACGCGAGACTGGGACACAACCCGGCAGATGTGGAGTTCCCGGGCACAACCCACAGGTGTGGTTCGATGAAATGGTCTGAAATCGAACGCGCGCGCCGAATCCTGACTAAAGAACACGGCACAATCGTCAAAGATTGGGGCGGCAAACTCACCGTCGCGCTGATCTATCCCAACACCTACGAGGTCGGGATGTCCAGCCTGGGCTTCCAGACCATCTACCGGCTATTCAACGACCATCCCCATGTCGTCTGCGAACGTGCCTTCTGGCAGCCGCGCTTCGCGCCCGACGAACCGGTGATCGCGATCGAGAGCCAGCATTCCATCGCCGACTTGGACGTGCTGGCCTTTTCAGTCGCTTTTGAACTGGATTACCTGCACCTCATCCAAATCCTGCGCCAGGCGGGCATCCCACTGGATGCCGCTGAACGGGACGCCGACTGGCCGTTGATCGTCGCCGGCGGGCCGGCCGTCTCGGCCAACCCGCTGCCCCTGGCCGATTTCGTCGATGCGTTCGTCATCGGCGAGGCGGAAGAGCTGATCGTCCCGCTGGTCGAAACAATCCAGCAAGGTATTGACAAGCCGCGTGCCGATCTATGGCGTGCACTCGCCCTGCTCCCCGGCGTTTATGTCCCGCACCTGGACGCCAACACACCCGTCCAACGACAGTGGGTGCGCGAGCTGGAAAACCATCCCACCGCGACGGTTATCCACACCCCGGATACAGCATTCGGCCCTATGCATTTGATCGAAGTGGCGCGCGGCTGCGGGCGAGGGTGCCGCTTTTGCATGGCCGGGTTCACCTCTCGACCCAAACGCGAGCACAGCGTCGCGTCCGTGCTCCAACAGGCCCAAACGGGATTGGCCTACGCGGATCGGATCGGTCTGGTCGGCGCTGCCGTGTCCGATTATGCGCCGATCGATGAGCTGGTGATCCGGCTGCGCGAGATGGGCGCCAAAATCTCGGTTTCATCGCTGCGCGTCGACCCGCTGTCGGAGCCACTATTGCAGGCGCTCGTCGAAAGCGGCGCGCAGACGCTTACCCTCGCCCCCGAAGCCGGATCGGAACGGCTCAGAGCGCTGATCAACAAAGGGGTGACGGAAGCCGACCTGCTCTATGCTGCCGGACGCGCGGCCCACCATCGATTCAGGCAACTCAAACTCTATTTTATGATCGGCCTGCCCGGCGAAACCGATGAGGATATTGATGCGATAGCCTGGCTATGCGAACAGACCGCACAGAAATTCACCGGCCATATCACGGCCAACGTCACTCCGTTTGTGCCCAAGGCGCACACACCCTTCCAGTGGACCTCAATGACTCCGACCGATCAACTCGATGAGCGACTGGCCCGGCTGCAAAGAGCCTTAAAAAAGAAAAAGATCGACCTGCGCAGCGAAAGCCCGCGTATGGCGACCATTCAAGGTCTCCTGGCGCGCGGCGACCGACGTCTTGGGCAGGTGCTCAAGACGGTCAGGGGCACGTCGACGCGGGATTGGGAAAAGGCAATGCAGCGGTGCGAGGTCGAGCCGGAAGACTATATGACCTGGAATGAGGACAAGCCGCTGCCCTGGTCATTTATCGACACGGGCGTCAAAACCGCCTATTTGCGCCGGGAGTGGATGCGCGCCTTGAAAACGTCGCCGACCGAGCCGTGTCCGCCGCTGCCTTGCGAGCGGTGCGGGGTCTGCACAAAAAAATAGCCCTGCCCGGATACTTGGGCAAGGCTATAAACAGAGTTATTGGGCGTCTATTGATGCTTCTGGCGCAGCCGTCGCACCCCAAAGAGCACACCGACCAGGGCCAGGCCGGCGATGGGCAGCACTGTTGCCACGCCGGTGACGGGCAGCAATTCCACCGGCTTGCCATTTTGATCGACCGCAACCTGAATAACTGGGGCTGCCACATCGAGCGCGGCTTGGGCCTGCACGGTCACGTTTTCCGAGTAATGTACCGACACACGGTTGACGATGTGTGTCCCTTCTGAAGCGTCTTCAGCGACCCGGGCTTTGACCGTCACCAGCGCCGACCCGCCCGCAGCGAGTGGATTGAGCGTAACCCACAGCAGGCCGCGATCCCACGTCACTTCCCCTTGCTCGGTCGTGGCTTCCACATAGGTCAAACCGGCGGGCAGCATATCGGCCACGATCACCTGGTTTACGCCGCTGTCCCAGGCATTCTCGACCGTGATCGCAAAAGAGACCTCGTCACCCGGCCTGGCCTGTGCAGTTGACGCGGTCATTGTGACCTTGACAATGGGAGCCGGAACCGGCCCTTCAGGATAAAGAGCCATATTGACGATCAATTCGCCATTCACGTTTACTCTGACTGGCACGTCCTGGGTCAGTGTGCGCAATTCGGGGCGATTTTCGGGCACGATAACGTTGAGCAAAGCAACTTCATTGCCGATACTAAAAAAATGGTATTGCCCGGATTCATCCGTCTCACTCCAGATCTCCCAGCCATCGCCGCGCAACGCAACATGGACTCCGGCCGGCATAAACCCTTTGCCCCAATCAAAAATGCTGCCATGCAAGCGCGCCGGCTGGCCGGGCGAACCAGCCGGTTCGATAATCGGTGTCAGCGTAGGTCTTGGCGTGCTAATCTGTGCCGGCGGCTCGGCAGATACCGTCGCCGCATTGGCCCAAGAAATAATAAAGATGCCCATAACGACCCCAAGCGCCACCCATCCTGTTTTTTTCCTTTCCATCGTACTTTCTCCTTTTACGTTCTACCCCCACAGAGCCGTCCCAATGCCAGGCCGTCTACGGAACGCTAACCGGCCCCAAAATATTGTTGGTCTCATCGGCCTCTTGTACGGCCCCATCAGGCAGAGTCCCCCACGAGTCGACCATAGCCCACAACTGCGGATCAGCCAACCCACCCAGGTCGCCGGGCCAGTAGCTATAGTGCGCTGAAGCATCCGGCGGATAGCGCGGAACCTTGGTGCTTAAGACGAGCGTATCACCAACGCCCAGCGACTCGGACACATACCATGCATAGCCTTGGATCGAAACATGGTGCCAAAGCACATTCAGCCCGACAGGCGCTGAAGGGTTCAGATACAGGTCGACCCAATATCCACCAACCACCGGGCTTGGGCCATTGTTGCGAACAGCCACACGAACTTCATACAACGTATGCCCACTGCCGTCCACGCCATCAGGAATGGCTGTGATAGTGGCGATCTCGAGATCGCCAATCGGATAACGCTTGAACACTAGCGGCAAAAAGATCGTATTGCTACGAATATTAACATCTATTGTCTCTGAAACAGTTGGATCGGAAGCCGACACAACGGTAATTGTCGCCGTACCCGTATCGCTGCCCGAAGTCAGAGTCGCTTGAGCCTGCCCGCCGCTGGTCGCCACATTAGAGCCTGAAGGCGGCGTCAAAATGCTGCCAGCGGGGCCGGCGAGCGTAAACTGCACCAGTTCACCATCCGGCGCCGGGTTACCATACGCATCGCGCACCGTGGCAATCAGGGTCGACGTCGCACCACCGGGTGAAATCGAGGAGGGTGTGGCACTCAGATCGATGCGCGCCGGCGCCCCCGCCGAGACAGTGATCGTCACAATATCTATCGCAAGTCCATCCGTAGTCCCGGCGGCTACACTCGCCTGACCGGTTTGGGTGCTGGCAAAAGTAAACGTGATCACCCCGGCAGCATTCGTCGTACCACCAACAGGTGCGCCATCGGGCGTCAGATAACCCGGCCCAGACGTGATCGTCCAGGCGATCGGCTCGCCGGGAACCGGGTTGCCGCCGCAGTCGATCACCGTCATCGTAAGCGCCACCGTCTGACCGGCCGGCACAGACGTTGCCGACGCGGCCAAACTCACCACCGGCGCTCCCGGCTCAACGTCGATCACTGCCAAAACGGGCGCTACCCCCGCCACTTGGGCCTGCACCGAGGCCTGACCCACCAGGTTCGAGCTCAAGACCGTGACGGCGCGCCCATTGGCGCCGGTCGTGCCGGTTGCTGGCACAATCGAGCCGACGCCGCCGTGCGTAAATGTGACCGGCACACCCGCAATCGGATTGCCATACATATCGCGCACCGTGGCCGTGATTGGGGTGGATGTGCAAGCTGATATCGGCGTTGTGTAATCGAGAACGACGGTAAATGGCGATGCAGCGGTCACAGTAAAATAGTTGGTCTGCGAGATCGTCGACGGTCGTGGGGGGTACCAGACCGAGATCGCGTCATTGATCATCGCCGTCGTGATGGACACGACTACCGTCGCTGTACCGTTGGCGAGGGTCGCTGCCGTCGGCTGCAAACTGCCGGTCAGGTCGGCCAGCGAGACGACATAATTATCCTGCGTCCGTGTATTGCCCCAGGCATCGACGGCGGTGATGTGCAAAGTAAAATCGACGCCGACCCCTACGTCGGCCACAAAGCTGGTCTCAAAACCGGCCAACGAGCCGTTGGTCACGGTCATTTGCGTCGTCGCCAGGCCAGAGCCGGCCGTGCCGGTGATATAAACAAGGCCCGGAATGGTGCCCGAAATAAAAGCCGTAGCTACGCCGCTCGCATTTGCCGTCGGCGAGCTGGGCACAATGCCGCCATCGCCTAACGGGTCGGCATCCAAAATCACCGCATAGCTCGCGCTGGGGTTGCCATACCGGTCGGTCATGGTGATAGTCAGAGTGGCGTTTTCTTCGCCATACACCGTCTGCGGGGCGACAGTCATCGTCACGGTATATGGTGGGCCGACGACAAAGGTAACGACTGCCGTCCGCCAGGCGCCGGAAGCTAACTCGGCCGTCACGTTCGTCGAGCCAACAAGGGTCGAAGAGATGGCCGTGGCCGCGCGCCCCAATGCGTCGCTGGTAGCGGCAAGCGGATCGATGCTGCCGCCCCCCAGCCCACCCGGGGTAGCGGTAAACGTGACCACTTGGCCGGGGACGGCGTTGCCGTACTGGTCGGTCACATTGGCCTGGAGCGCGGCCGGGACGCCCACCACCTGCGGGTCAGGGATCATGGACAGGGTGAGGGTAAACGGCGCGCCGTGGGTAAAGGTCACGTTAGCCGAGGCCAAGACCGACGTACATCCCCCCGCGGCGACCGTCTGTGTCCCAACGGTTTTCACGCCCACCAGCGTCGAGGCAATCGTCGCCGTGGCTTGCCCCGTGCCATCGACAGCGACGGCTGCCGGTGTAATACTGCCCAACCCCAATCCAGGGGCAGAAAGATTGACCTGTGCGCCGGAAACAGGATTGTCCCACTGATCCGTCACCTCGACCGTGATCGTCGCCGATTGATCGACGGTGAGCGACGCCGGGGATACCATCACAGTGACAGTCGCCGGACAGCCGGCAATAAACTGCACGCTGCCTGTCCCTGTGACGCCGTTGCTGGCCGTGACGAGCAGCGTTACCCAGCCGGGCGTGGTACCGGACAAAACCTGGCCAAAGGCGAGGCCGGCGCCGTTCGTCGCGCCGGTGGCAGGCGTCACGCTCCCTGCGTCGACGGTCAGGGTCAGGCTTTCGCTTTGAACGGGGTTGTTCCACAGATCGGTCACGGTGACGGTAAATGGGGCCGGCTGGCCTAACGGCGCCGCCGGCGCAGCAAACTGGACGGTCAGTGTGGCGGGCAAGCCGCCGATCACAGCGAATGGATTGCTGGCCGTTGCCGAGACGTCCACGCCGACGGTGATTGGATCGTTGGCTCGGACCAGGGTGATGCTGACCGGCTGGCTCATCAGGATACCGTTGGCGAAATTGCCGGTCACATCCGGGGTCATTTGATCCGGTTCCGGGCCGTCCTGGATCGGCACGCTGCCGTGAAAGTTGCTGACAATGTTGCCATACACATCGACGGCCGTTACCACAATCGTAAAGTCGACGCCCGCGCGCTGCGGGCTGGCAATAGGCCCGATCTCAAAGTGGTCGATGACACTCGGCGTAAACGTCACCTGCGCGCTGCCGGTCACTGTGGCGCCAAAGACCTGCGCCGTGACCGTGTACACCCCGGCATCGGTGGCCAAAATCGTCGTCGTCCCCTGCCCGTCAACCAGGTTCAACGTGGTGTCGCCAAAGGTCGCCGTCGCCGGATCGCTGATCAATGTCACTGTATAATCGTCACCGTTATATACTGCATTGCCATACGCATCGACCACGGTCACGGCAATGGCTGCCGTGTTGTTTACCGCCTGCTCTGTTGGGGCAATGACGATGGTGAGAACATCTGCCGGGCCGGGGATAACCGTGCTGGATAACGAAGACGAAATAGCATTGCTCGCCTGTGTCGAGGTGATCTCGACCTGGTTAAATAGCGTCGTCGAGCCATCAGCGGCGACCGGCGCGGTGGGAGCGTTCATGGACAGCTCAATTGTGCCGACGCCATCTGCCGGCATCGAGGCGACGAACCAGCCATAGGCGTTGCCCACCTGCCCGGTAAACACAGCGTCGCTGCTGCTATGGGCAACATCGGTCACGCCGGCAGGCAGCGTGTCAGTGATGTAAACGCTGGGCGTCGCCACCAGGCTTTCATTGGTAAAAACCAGGGTGTAGGTGATCCGCTCGCCGGCTCGCACCGGCGCCGGGAAAGCCGACTTGGTCACACGGAGCGTGCGCGCCTTGACCGTCGCCGTGACCGGCCCATCGCTGGCCGAAATGCCCTGATCGCAGCCGATGCTGACCGAGTTGCCCAAAATCGTTTCCCCAGGCACACCGGCATTGACGCGGACGTACAAAGTGATCTGCCCGCTCGCTCCGGCGGCCAGATCGCCCAGGCTATTCCAGACCAGGCTGGAGCCAACCGCATCGGGCGCAGGAGTGGCGCTGTCATAGCTTACGTTGAGGTCGAGAAGATCGGTGATGACAATGCCAGTCGCATTGACCGAGCCGGGGTTCGAATAGGTAATCACATAGGTCAACAGATCGCCAACACCCACCAGGTCCGACGAGACTGTTTTGGTGATCGCCAGTTGAGGGGCGCGAACTGTGGTGTTTACATCGTTGAGGCCGCTATAAACATACTGCGGCTCCTGTGTGGCGTGGGCCGAATAGCTCGACCCGGCGTTGGTAAAGATATGGCCGTCGGTCAGACCACTCAACACCTGGGCCTGGACATACAAGACCGCATTCCTGCCCGGCCCCAGACCGCTGCCCAGTCCCAGCGAATCCAGCGTGCGCATCACCACCGTGTTGCCGCTCGCGCACGCGCCGAACCAACCGGCGCCGCCGTTCTGAGGGGTCACGCCGGCGCCAAGGCAGTGCAGTTCAAAAGGCAACACATCGGTGAAAAAGACGGTGGCGGTAGTCACACCGGTGTTGGTGATATGGACGTAATAGACCAAAACGTCGCCAATCTGCACCGGGTCCGGCCCCACCGGGATGGCGCCGACGTTCGGGCCGTCATCCCGCTTGGACAGGGTCAAGGTGATGCTGTCACCTGCATACACCGACAATGGGCCGATCGCCGATAGGGCTTTATCAGCCCAACCGGTGATGCTGAGGGCCAGCGGCGCGGCCCACTGCACGGCCTCTGGCGCGCGATCAAAAGCGCGTTGCACGGCTGGCGACAGTGCCGATGGTGTCCAGGGGAAAAAGGAAAACACCAACGCCCAGACCAAGACCCACGCCAACTGACGCCGAGGCAGGTTGCGCGCATCGTTCACCAATCGACTCTCCCTCATCGTGCTCCCTCCCCTTACCGGACGCAGCTTATGCACAATTCAAAGTCAGCGCCCTGCACGCACCCAACAACTTGACGTAATCTTATTATACAACACACTTGGCGATACGTCAATGGAAAAAATGCTCACCTCTTGCATTCGAGCAAAATGATCTGCGTCTCCTCTGGCAGGTGTCCGGCGCGAAGTCGTAGTGTTTCCTCGGTCGGGGCCTTGTCGACGCCTACTGCATGCAACAGGTGGACCACCGATGCCGGATCGTGCTCCAGCCGCGTTGGATCCAGGTGCATCGGAATGACGATACGGGGCTCGATCATCTGCATCAGCTCGGCGGCCTGATCTGCCGTCAACGTCCGCTCGCTGTCGATAGGGATAAACAGCACATCGACGGCGTTCAAAACTTCGACCTGATTCTGTTGCAGCAAATCGTCAATTCGCCCCAGATGGCAAACCGTCAGACCATCAAAATCATACACGAAAACCACATTGTTCTGGGGTGGGTTTGTCCGCTTGAGTAGGGTCGAAATGCCGGTGACAAAGACCTCGCCGATCTCGTACTCGCCTGCGCTCTGCAAAATTCGGGGCGATCCGCGAATGCCACGCGGTCGGTCAGCATCTTCTGGCACACAACTCGCGGTGACAATGTCTGCTCGAACGCGGGGCAGCGGAATGTCGGGGCCGCGATCATAGGGGTCGGTCACAATAGCGACGCGGCCTTCGCGGATGCGAAAACATGCCTGCCCATACCAATCAATATCCACGCACTCCTCCTATACCGAATAAATCGGGACTGACTTGGCCGCTCGGCAAGATCGTTGCACAGGCAGCGGACAATGCTCATGCATCACCCCGCAAAGGCAAGTGCAACGACAAACGTGCTGCCCTGTCCCAGTTCGCTTTCAACCCAGACTCGCCCGTTGTGGCGATCGACGATGCTCTTGACGATCGACAGCCCCAACCCGGTTCCCGCAATGTCCCGAGTATAGTCATTATAGACCCGATAGAACTGATCAAAGACGTGCGGCAGATCTTCTGGCGCAATGCCGATGCCGGTGTCTTGCACACGCAAAAATACACGCTTGCCCTGCCGCTCAAGGCGAATGGTAATCTGGCCTCCTTCAGGCGTATATTTGACCGCATTGATGATCAGATTATCGATGACCTGGCGTAAACGGGTCGCATTGCCGTACACGATCACCTCAGTGGAAGGCAAATGAGCCTCAAGTTGATGCTGGTGTTCGCGCGCCTGGGTTTGCCAGTGGGGCAGCCCCGACTCGATCAGCCCACACAGATCGCACTGGCGCATATCCATATCAATGCCCGACTCTAAATATCCCAGATCAAGTAAATCGCCGGTCAGGCCGATCAGATGACGTACTTGTTGCTGGGCGCTATCGACAAAATCCTTTTGTTGATCGTTAAGCGGCCCAATCTGTCCTAAAACATCCAAAAAGCTCAACACTGTGCTTAACGGCGAGCGAAGGTCATGAGACACGGTCGCCACAAACTCGGATTTGAGGTTGGACAATTCTTTGAACTGGGTGATATCCTGAAGCATCGCCACAAGCCCCACGTCCGAAATTGGGGTCACGGTAGCGTTGAATGTGCGTTTTCCTTCCAGTTGAATCTCGCCGCGCTGGACATGGCCGCTGGTTCGTGCCTCGTGGAACAACCGTTTCAGGTCGGCATTATCGATGACCTGAGGCAAAAGCATCCCTGTACCCATCGCGCGCTGGGTGTGAAAAATCTGTCGGGCAGTAGAGTTCATCAGCATAACCGTACCCTGCGTATCGGTGACCACAACCGGCTGATCGGTGCCCCGGATCACAGCTTCCAGTTTGCGCCGCTCGCTCTCAACCTGCCCAAACAACTTGGCATTTTCAATGGTCACTGCGGCCTGGGTGGCTAACACCTTGAACAATTGAATTTGCTTGCTGGCAAAAAGCCGCTCGCTGTTGGGTCGGTCAACATAGATCGCACCGATGATCCCGGCAGCGCCGCGCAACGGCACACAGACCAGGGCCACAGAAAGCGCTTCTGCGTGAGGCAGCGCCAGTCTGTCTGGAGGAACCTGTAACAGCTCACCCTCTTCCAGAACATGCCGCACCACATAGCGCCCCAACTTGAATTCGACACTCTCAATGGTTTTTTTGTCGATCCCACGCAAGGCAACCGGAGAATAAAGCCCGCTGTGTTCGTCGAAAAGAGCAATGTATCCACGCGCCGCTTCTGTCACCTGAAGCGCCTCGGCGATAACCAGATCAAGCAAAGCATCGAGTCGCAGCGTTGATCCAAATGTCGATCCGATCCGATAGGCAGTCATCCGTTCGAATTCAGAGTCGATCCAGGTTTTGAGGCGCTCTGTTTCGAGAACAGTCGCCGCATATCCGGCCAGCGCAGAAATCCAGTAGGCATGCGTGATCTCAAATTCATGCTCTGGATCCAAACGCGATACACGCAGTACGCCGACCGTACCACCGTGCACCTTGATCGGCACCATGATCGATACCGGGAAAGGCGCTTGCGCTGCAACTGCGTCGGCCCTGGACAGGATTGTCAGTTCGCCCGACTCAACAACCTGCTCGATAAGCGGATCTTGAGCAGGTTGTTGTGAGGCCACACCAGGCTGTTGATCTTTATGCAGATATGCACGCGCCAATAAAGCCGTCGACTCTGGATCCTGAACGAACAGGACTGCCTCATCGGCGTCGGCGATGTTGAGCGCACTGGATACCAACCGATCCAACACTTGCTGTTCACCGACCGCCGACATGACGGTTTGTGCAGCCACGTATAACAAACGCGGCTGCTGAATGTGTTGCTGAAATTGAGTTTCGACCGCCGGCAAACGCGCCCGCAGCCGCACATCCGCGAGAACTTGATCGAGGGCAGACAGCATCGCTTCAACTTGAACCGGCTTGTGAACACACGCGCACACCAAAGAAAACAAGTGCTGGACGTCCATCGCCCGAGTCTGATCTGAGATCAGAGCAATGGCAGGAATATCGTATCCTTTCTCCTTGAACATTTCAAGGACATGCTTGTCTCCTGGCAGCGGCATATCCAGGTCGACGATCACGACATCAGGGCGATCTCGCTCCGCCGCTGCTACGCCCGACGACGCATCCACAGCCCAATATGGCCGATACCCGTAAGGAATCAATATGCGATTGACAATCAATTCGCGTATTTCGGTCTGGTCATTGATAACGAGGACCAGCTCGTTTGCCACATAAGCCTCCTCGGCGTGCCCCCACGGTCTTGCCAACCCCGACGCCAACTAGAACTTGAGCACACAGCCATGTTTCAACTTGGCATAATCATATCATACCATACGCCAAGCGTCAACAGGACTTGAATCCTATCCTAAAAATGTGCTTGACTAGAACGCTTGTTCGTGATATAATGCAACAAACTGGAACAGATGTTCGCAGAAAGGATGCCCAAATGAGCCTGTCGATACGCCAAGAACAGATAGTGCGTTTCATTCGCCAGTACCTGCGCGAAAACCATTTTCCGCCCACCATCCGTGAGATCGGTGAAGCGGTTGGGATTACATCGACATCGGTGGTCAATTATAACCTCAACGCCTTGGAAAAAAAGGGGTTCATCGAGCGAGACAAAAATGTCTCTCGTGGCCTGCGGCTGACCGATGAAATGCCCTCGATCCCCCAACAACGGCGATCGGGCGGCATCCCTTTGTTAGGCTATATCGCCGCCGGTGAACCGATCCCCATTCCAGATTCGAGCGCCGATTTTGCCCTGCTTGGAGACGATACGATCGAGATTCCCAACCTGGAGGCCAATAACGATAATCTCTTTGCGCTCCGGGTACAGGGCGATTCCATGATCGACGCACTGATCAATGATGGTGACATTGTGGTGCTCAGATCGCAGCCCGACGCGGAAAACGGGCAAATGGTTGCCGCATGGATCAAGGATAAACAAGAGACAACGCTCAAAAAGTTCTACCACGAGGGAAAACAGGTTCGTTTGCAGCCGGCCAACCCGACGATGGGGCCGATGTACTTTCCGGCGGAAAATGTACAGGTGCGGGGCAAAGTGGTGATGGTCATCCGGCAGTTGAATTGATCTGCCACCGGCAAACTCACCCGACCCGGCTCAATTCGGCGATGAGTACGTCCAAAGCCAGGGTCGCTTCGGTTTGTCCCGTCTTGATCTCCACATCGATCTCAAGCAGCCGGTGATAGATGGCCCGCAGTTGAGGCATCGTAAAATTGCGCGACTGCTGCAGGATTTTTTTCACCGGATAGGGGTTCTGGCCGAGTTCGCGGGCGATGGCCTCCGGTGTGAGCAGTTGTGGGGCCAGCTCCTTGATCTGGATCATCAGCCGGAACTGGCGTACGATCATCGTGAGGAGCATCAGGGGATGCTCGCCCATATCGAGCAATTGATGGTAGATTTGGCTGGCCGTCCGGCCATCTTGACGGCCCAGGGCATCGACCATCTCGAAAATATTTCCTTCTCGGGCGTGCGGTGTGAGCAACTGCACGTCTTTTTCGTCAATAGGCCACTCGCCGCCGGCATACGCGGTCAACTTGGCAATCTCTTGATCGAGTTGGTAGAGATTGTTGCCGACGAACACACTCAGCGCATTCACCGCCCCCGCCGAAATGCTCCCGCCCACCGCATCGACGCGTCTTCGAATCCACTGAGCAAGCGCGTGCCCTTGAGGCAGGGCAAACGTCTTGACAAACCCCGCTTCATTGCGCAACGCCAGTGCCATCACCGGATGCCGCTTGGACACCTCGGACGTCTCCACAAACACCAGACGGGTCGTCTCGGGCAAAGCGGGCAAATACTCGACCAATCGCTCCAGAAAAGTCGCATCCTGTGCGGATAAATCCCGCCTGGACAGACGTTCCAACAGTCCATGCACCACGACCAGCCGCCGCTCCGACATAAAGGGAATGGTGTCGCAGTGATGCTCCAACTCACCCAGATCGACCGAGCGGCCATCCAGGTAAGTAACGTTCAGATCGGCCAGCACGGAGTCTCCCATTTTGGCCTTGAGTTCGGCCAGCGCCTCTCCGCAAGAAAAAGTGTCTTCTCCCTGAAAAATATAGAACATTTTACGCGCCTGACTGATGATCGAGCCGCACCTGGTGAACCCACCCCAACCCCAACTTGCGGCTGTTGATCGTGGTGATCGCGGTTCGTTCGAGGTTGGCTTCGGTTGTGACATATTGCTGGACGAGCGGGCCGAGCGGTTGGACAAAAAGCAGCGTGAGCGTGGTCAACAGGAGAACCAGCGGCAGCCGATCGCGGCGCGAGCGTTCATCGCCGGGCAGCATGGTCAGAAAAGAGACCAGACCCACCGCCGTGCCGGCCGTGACCAGATTGGTGCCACAACGTGCGTGGATGGCAAGGTGACGCGCGCCGCCTTTCAGGCGGAAAAGCGCCTCTTCAACCGATGCGGAAACCTCCGCCGCAGAGACATTGCCATAGATGAAAAATCCATCGGGCATGCTCCGACCCGCCAGATGTGCTGCCGGTACCCGACGATTCAAGATCTGAATGGTCGCATGTTCGAGGGCGTGGCTACGCCGCGTTCTAGAGATGAAATTCAGAACTCCCATCGTGTTCGTTTATTCCTTGATCTGACCGGCATCCGGCGGAGGCGCGGGCCGCGCAACCACCACCAGCCGATGTGAATTGCCCGTATAGGGCCAGCATGTCACCAGAGTCAGACGCTCATCTGGCTGGGGCGCTATCCAGGTAGCATTTTCGCGCCGCACCTCGATCGGCTCGCCCTGCTCTTTGAGCAGATGCTTTTCCGTCACCTGATAAGAATAGCCCGCCTCGCCAACATAAGCAAACACGTATCCCCCAACCTCGACATCGATCAGATCGCGGAACACCTCACCACGGATATTGTTGTGCCCGCTGATCACCGTGTTCCCTGCTTCACCGAGAAACGCCGAGGTCTTGTGCCATCCCGCGGCATAATCGGCAACATCCCACACGCTGTATTGTGCATTTCCCTGTGCCACAAAATGCCAGCCCACAGGAACCACCGACGTGTCAAGGTCGATCGACGGAATAACGATACGATCCGGCGGGCCGAGAGGCCGCGGCGTTGGCGTGGATGCCGCCGTTGCACGCGGCGAGACGATCGATCGGGGCGTCGAGGTCGATTGATGCTCCGCCTGGGCAGACACAGTAGGCAGCGGGGTAAGCATCAGCATTGCCGGCCCCGCCTCCAGATCGATGCGATCCTCGACCTTTTCTGATCCAGGGTCGACCACCGTTTCCGGTGGCTCGACGGTCGGCGTCGCGGTCGACCAACCGGCGGGATAGGCGACCGATGTGGGCATCGGCAACACAGGTTCGGTCGCCGAGAGTGCCATCGCCGTTGCCTGTGCGTATGCAGCCTGCCGTTCTCGCGTTGTGGACCAAGCCATATACAGGCCCGCGCCAAATAGGATGACACCAAACCAGATCAAGACAGTGCCCACAAGCGCGATGCGCTCAAAACGGCTCATCGAGGCCCAGAATTTCAGATTAAAGGGTTGCGTACGTTCAGCCATCAGGTCATCCGCTCGTCAAGATAGACATAAATACAAGTGTATTATATACCAACTCGGTTTATAGGGTCAAATAAAAAGGGCGGCAGACCTTCCTGCCGCCCCAAGGTTATTCGATTGTATTTTGTACTAGCTGCGGACGGCGACGCGCTTGAGCGAAATACCGCCAGCGATAAACAATGCGCCCAGAGTCAGAGCCGCAACCATCGTCCAAACCGCGTTGGAAATACCGCCTGTCTGAGGCAGAACTGCAGGAGCGGAGGCGTCCACACTTGGCACTGCCGTCAGCGCAGGTTCACCGCCAGCCAGGCCCATCGCAAATACCGTGTAGACGGTACGGTCTGCAAGGGCGAGGCCAGGCACGCTCAAGACAACGTTCGATGTGCCAGCGAGACGAACCTCAAGATCATAGGTAGCCGCATCAACCGGCAGGTAGTCGCCAACCTCTTTAAAGGCAATGTTACTAAAAAGCACCGGGCCGCCCTTGACAGCGATGTCAACCGCAGGCGCGTCGGGCGAAACGTGAACAAACCGCACGTGAGCCTTGCCAGCCGCAGGGGTGGCATTGTTATCGACAAGCACCAGCGGCTCGATGTCGGCCAATTTGCCCACAGCGACAACCGTATAGTCTTTGGCCTCCAGGGTCAGATCAGCCTCAATCACCACCGGAGTGGTCTCGCCGGTGGGCACAACCTTGATGTTATACGTACCGGTCGCCAGAGGGGCATAGCCGGTAATGCCCTTGAACGGCGCATTGGCAAAAGCGACGCCGCCATTCACCAGTACGTCTACAGCCGGGGCATCCGGCGATGCGTGAACCACCCGCACCCGCGCGCCCGATTGGGCAAAAGCAGGCACCGCCAAACTCAGAGCGAGAACCAACGTGGTCAAGACTGCAAAAAAGCGCTTCATTTTGTCTTTTCCTTTCCATACAGGGTTTGTTAAGAATTAATATGCATTATTTATACATTATCTGTACAGAAAAGGATACGACAAAAGTCACATGGTGAAACCAGATTGGCATTTCTTGCCGCTTGCCCCGCCGGAAGCGCGCTCACAACAGAGATGAACCGCGCGCTGCGCGTGCGGTTTCAACGCAAGCCTAAAGGCTTGAGCCACTGGGCCCTAATCCAGCGACTTTTTGCTGCGCGTCTTTTGCAGCTCGTTCTCCGGCAGGCGGCGGTTGAGCAGATCGAGCGAGATTTCGATCACCTCTTTGGCCTCGTCCGGCGTGGTGGTGCCAATGGTGACCATATCGCAGTCGCGGATCGTGTTCCACACATAGGCCAAGCCGACGATCGGCATCAAGCGCCCGGCGGCGAGCGGCTTGATCGTCATCACCGGCTTTTTGGCGTTCTGGATGATCCGCATCACCCAGTCCACCTCAACCTGCATCAGGAACCCTTGCGCATTGTAAATCTGGATATAGGTCTCCACATCCGCGCCGGCGCGGTCGGCATAGACCACCGACTCGGGCATGTGCGTCGACAGGCCGGGGATCATGCCGCGCTCGCGGATCATCCGGGTATAGCGGTCGATATGGCGGATTTCCTTGCTCATCCGGTCGACCAGGGCGTCGGTGATCGCCTGGTGGGGCATGCAAAAGGTCGCGTTCATCGCCTTGCATTGATCGAACACGCGCTCCGGTTCCGCCTCCGGCGGGCCGCCGGGGACGATGTTGAAGTGCGGCGTGTAGATGCGGACGAACGCCTTGCCCGTCTTTTGTTCGGCTTGCTGGATCGATTCTTCCAGTTTGGGGTGCAGCGGCCCCATCACCGCGTCGATGCCGTATTCGGCAAAGACGGCCAGAATGCCGGCGATGCGCTCGCGGGTTTGCAGTTCCGTGATCCATTTGTCTTGCGCCAGGCTGGTGTGCGAATAGCCCATAAACCAGTTGGTGCCGATCAGCAAGCGGGGCAGGCTGACCCCGCCGACCATGGTGCGTGGAAATTCAGTCATTGAACGTCCTCCTTGAACAAAATAGGGACAAAAAAATGGAGGCGGACGGCAAGCCGTCCTCTTTACCTCCACTCCTTGCGCTCTAGTATACCGCAATGTGCCGGGAAGGTCAAAAAATCCTGACGATCGTCACTGCTCAACCAGAGCGAACTGGCGAGCGAAAACCCGCTTACTATTTGCTCGCTCATTCATCTACGGCGTCGCCTTGAACCCAACAATACACCCAACCCCAAGCCAATCGCGGCGGCCACACCCAACAGGGCCAGCCAGCGCTTCGTTTCCGGTTCGATGGGCGACATATGCTCCCCCCACGCCTTGCGCAGCCCGCGCCGGTACACCGGGATCGAGATCATCGGCAAAAGCATATCGGAGAGCAGGTACGCCACCCAAGGCACCAATGCAGCAGGCTGCACCTCCTGCGGGAGGCGCTTTTCCCCCAGCGTCACCTCGGCCATCGTCCAGGTTTCCTCGTCGGCCTGGGTCAACTCGGACAAAACGTTCCCCTGCGCATCGACGATTTGCGTCCCCTGCATCACCCCACACGACAACTCGAGGCTGTTTGCCTGCGGCAGGTACCTGATCAGCCCCGGCGACAGTGATACCATCCCCAGCAGCGTCAGCAGCCCGTTGGGGATCGGCGTGCGGAGCTGCCCGCAGCCCACCGTGCCGACCACCGGCGCGCCCAGCCACGCCCCTTGCCGGCGCGGCATGTCACGAAAGATGCGTTTGTCTATCCCCGCCAAAGACGCCATCAGCGGGCCGAGATCGGCCAGGCCAAAGCGGTCGCCGCTGGAAAAGCAATAGGTTGGGTTGGAAATGTTCGGCGGGCAACTGGCAACGACGATCATCTCCACCTGCCCGGCGTACTGCGCCCACAGATCGAGGTGTGCCACATCCCAGCAGATCAACAGGCCAATGTCGCCCAGGTCGGTGTGCGCTACAGCGATGTTGCGCCGGGGGCGGAAATAGCCGCGCTCCCAGCCCCAGGGATAGTTCTTGTCATAGCGCCAGCGGCGGCCGTCGGGCGCAAAGAGCAGCAGCGCGTTATAGACTTCCGTCCCCTCCAGTACCATCAGCGAACCGGCCAGGTGGATGTCCAGCCGCGCCGCCGTGTCGCGCATCCAGGTCGCCGTCGGGCCATCGACCGGCTCGGCCAGGCTGTGGTTTTCCTCCCGGTAGCCGTAACCGGTGTTGAACACCTCCGGCAGCACGACCAACTGCGCGCCAGCTTCCGCCGCCTCGATCACCAGCCGCTCCGCTTGCGCCAGGCGTTCCGCCGTCGGCGCGAGATTGGCGTTCATTTGGACAGCCGCAACCTTGATTTTACGAGTCACCGTTAGCCTCCATTCTTTTCCAGGTAGACCTGGATCGCCTTGCGCGTGTACGGCTCGACCGGCAGCGCCAATGCCTCACGCGGAGAAACCCAAACATACGACTGCGCCTCGTCGTTCAAAACAACGTCTAGCGTGTTCGATTTGCATACAAAGTCGAAAAAGATGAAATGCCGCCGCTTCCAGAACGCCTCGTCATAGATGAATTCCTGGAACATCAAAAACTCGACGTCGAAAATGTCCAGCCCCGTCTCTTCCTTGATCTCGCGCCTGAGTGCGTCCTCCATCGTTTCGCCCAACTCAATGTGCCCGCCGGGGATGACATACTGATCGCGCCATTTGCGCGACTGCGCCAAAAAAAGCTCGCCCTGAGGGTTGAAAATCATCGCTCCGACCGTCGGGTGCGGATATTGCTGTGCGGACATTTTCACTCCCACACGCACAACGATTCAACATACGCTGCCGATCCATCGCGCAGCCAGCCGTCGAGTTGAGCCGGTTCTTTGAGCTGCTGGCCGCGCATGCGTGAGACGGCCACAAACCGGCACGGTGTGGGGGCACGCGCCATCTGCGGCAGCGCGGTCATGTCGCCCCACAGCTTTTCAAACTGCGCCACCGGGAACACGTCCTCCTGGCCCTGCCCCCAGCGCTTTTTGACATCTTTGAGCGTGATATAAGTCGGCACCCGCGCGGCGACGGCGCGCACGGCCTCGGCCACGCGGGTGGCGTCGTCCAGGTCAGCGCGTTCAAGGCCGAAAACCTGGAGCAGCCGGTCGATGTCGATCCACATGGTGTTCGAGTTGTAATAGGACAGTTCGAACTCTGCCTCTTCGCGCGGCAAGGCCAATCCCTCGATCAGCCGCAGGTGCCCGTCGACGCGGGCCAGCCCGCCGCCGCGATCCTCCACCCGGCGCGGGATCACCTCGACGGTCATCGCCGCGCCGGATTGGATATGCTGCCCCAGCACTGCCGCGTCCAGGTCGGCGCCCAGCGTGTCGATGTTGTGCATCATTAAATAGCTTAATTGTGGCTTGTTCTTCAACAATCCAGCCAGCACGCCGTTGCGCAGCAGGTTTGGAACCTCGTACCAATGCCCCACCGGATGCAGGCATTGCAGCGGCACATTGTCGGTGTAATCCGCGCCCTCGCCGGCCTGCTGCGCCCACCCGATCAGCGCCGCGTGCAGGCTGTCGCGCACCTTTTGCGCCTGCTCGTCGAGCAACTGCTGGGGCATCTCTTCCCAGGCAAAGCGCAGATCGCGCGCCATCGGCACCAGGCGCAGCCCCACCGCGCGCCCCGGCGAGAGCAACAGCGGGCCGGGATAGGCGTAATTGCCCTGTCGAAGGAGCATCTCCTGGATCGGCGCGTGGGTCAAATAACTGGTGGTGATAATGTGCGGCGGCATCGTGCCGCACTGCTGTCCCACGCGGCGGCTCTTGGCCAGGTGCACCTCGATAAAAGAGCGATGCCGCCCGCCCAGCCGGCAGAACGAATGCAGCGCCTTGACCACGCCCGCGCCGTGCGTCCAACGGCTGCCCACCCCGGCGGCCAGCGTCACCACGGCAACGGCGCCCTCGCGCAGCGCCGCCAGGCCGGCAGAACGCGCTTCTTCAATCGACTGGCTTTCAACCACATCCCCCGGCTCGACGTCGCGGATGTCGGCGCTCGCCGGCAGGCGGTTCTGGGCCAGGCCGATGCGCCCGCTGCGCAGGTCGGCGCGAATCTGCTCGTGCTGGATGCGATCAAAGCCCAATTCGTCAAGCTGCGCGTCGAGGCTTTGCCCCCGGCTGCCCTCCTCCGCGCCGTGGGGGATCATCCGATCGAACAGCGTGTGCACCATGTAAGCCAGGTCGGGCCGCGTGCGGCAGGCTTTGCCAAAGCGATCCAGCTCGGCGCGGCGGGCAGCAGGCAGATCGCGCAGGGTATATTTGAGCAGTCTGGGTACCCACAGTGCATAATAGCCGGGCGGCATTTCGGCCGGGTCCTGGCCGGGCGCTCCGTTCGCCGACAACAGCTCGGCGCGCGTGCCATGTTCATTGATCGCAAAGTCGTAAATCACCGGTTCCATCGCAAAAGGCAGCGCGTTCTCCAGCTCGCGCTTGGTATGCAGCATCGTCTCGTGCAGCCGATCTTGCGCCTCGGCGCGGCGAGCAGGATCGAAAATAAAACCCATGCCGCCGCCCGACATGCCGCCGAGCATCCAGAAACCCCAAAAATCGGCCCCGAACCGGGCGCGCACGCGGTCGATGATCGTCTCGGTGTACAGGTTGCTCGCCCAGGGGATGATCGCCTGGATGGGGCGGAAAAAGTTGCGCGTCGTCGCCGCGCCGATGGCGCGCACGTCACCCCGGCGCAGCAGCCCGACGATCTCGTCGAGCACGCCGCACGCTTCCTGCCGCCCGACCCATTCGGCCTCGGAGCGAAGCAGGTACTTTTCGGTGACCATCTCTAAAATCGGCCCCACATCCTGGGCCATCCCACCGTGGACGAGGATCAGGCTGTCCTGCAAGCGTCGGCGCGTTTCGGCAGCGACCTCGTCCAGTCCCATCAGGTGATGTCCGGGCAGCAGCCGGCCCCGGCTGATCCCATACTCCGGATCGCCTTCCCCGGCCAGCGCGCCGCTGATCAACTTGATCCCCGGCCACACCCCACCCGAATCCTGCCAGCCGCCGCCGGAGCCGCCCAACCACTCGCCCAGGATCGCCCGCGCGGCGACCAGGCGGCGCTCGTGTTCCTGGAGTGTGCCGGTCAAGGCCTGCGTCTGCCCGGTGGCGCGCATGCAGACGGCGATCAGGCAGGCCAGCAGGCTGGTGGAAACGGCCAGGCGCGATCCCTTGGGAATGCCGTTGACCTGGCTGACTACTTCGATGCCGCGCCCCGGCCCGACCAGCCGCGCCAGCAGGTCTGGCAATGGCTCGCCGCAGCCCTCCATCCCCGGCGGGACAACGCCCGCGGCGATGATTGCCGCTTTGAGCAGTCCCAGGTAATCGCGCGC
>JAFGEY010000557.1 GCA_016931365.1 Anaerolineae bacterium | reverse complement strand
CGGCATACGGTCGGTGCCGCGCGCCGGGGTGAGGATGCAGGCCAACTCGCGGATGATCTGGCCGCTGGCTGAATATCTCACAAATCCCACCTGGTCATAGCGCGCACTGAGCCGCTTGATAAAGTTCTGCGCCGCCACCTTGGAAAAGCGGATCGGCTGCAGGTCATCAAAGAGGTCATCATTGCGGTTGTCGCACGATTCCAGCTTGCTGATCGTGCCGTCGCCGTTGAAATCGTCGTGATACAGCGCCCCATAGTTGGGGTTGCACGGGGTAGTGGCAAAGTCAAAATCGAGCTTGGCATCCTTGGCGATGATGCTGTCGCGGTCGCCCGAATCCGGCGGGCCGCCGTACTGGCCGCTGTAAGAATAGGTCAGATAGCTGCCGCCCGGCTTGCTTTTGACGTTATTCCAGGTCGTTGTGCCCGACATACCCGGGGTGGTCGTCGTGTTGACGATAAAGCTGGGCGCGTTGTCCCTGGTGCTGTCTGCCTCGGGGTTGGTGGTGATCAAGATTTTGTCGACCTTGAAGCCCAGCCCGCCGCCCCACAAATTGACGTGCCGCACGCCGAGCGAGGTCACACTAAAGCTGCCCAGCCGCACCCATTCCCAGGGCATAGACCAGGCATACTCGTTAGACAGTTGGGGAACCGAGCCCGCGCGATAATCTGGATACTTGTAGTTAAACATCGCGGCCGTGGTTGAGCCGATCGGCGTCTCGTCCACGCCCCAGTGCACGGCGCACCCATTTGCCGAACCGGAATAGCCGGCGTTGTTGCGCCCGCATTGGGCGCGGATCCAGACGTACCAGGTGCCCGTCGTCGGGAGATCGAAAGCGTAATCCATTCGCGGCGCCTTGGCCTTGGCCAGGGCCATCGTCGAGTAGCCATCCAGTGCGTCCAAATCTTGAGGGCCGAGCATCATGTGCGCGCCGCGCCCGTCGCCCGACTCGGCGCTATAGCCCGACGCGTGCGAATCTTGGACCCGCTGCAGCGTCCAGTACGTATTGCCGCGCACATAGTTGTCGCGTTTATAGTCGTACTCGCCGCCGTACGACGTATTGTTGGCAAAGAACTCGGCCTCCTGGGTCAAGATGCGATGCCCGTTATAGGTCACTGCGGGCTGGGGGCTGCGAATCCAGTCCGGGAAGGGCAGATAGCGCCGCGTGCCCGCCGGATACTCGACAAACTCGCCCGTCGAATAGTTGATATCCTGCTCATAGCAGCCGTAGCAGCGGGTGTCAAAGAGCATCGAGCCGGAATAGTCGTAAACGAACATGATGTCCAGGCTGCTCACATTTTCGGCCAGCGCGCTGGCCGACACCGGCACGGTGCGAAACCCGGCAAATTGCATAAAGTTCATCGGCACGTTCACCAGGCCGGACACACGGATCTTGTCGGCGGGCTGTTCCTTCCCGCCCACTTTGGTCCTAAAGTCCGCTGTGTTGATGGTTACGGTGCCCACCACTCTGGCGCCGTCCAAACCGTTCTGGCTGTTCCACCACTGCTCGAACTCGGCCTCGAACGAGTTGCCCTTGACAGCCACTACGTCCAGGGTGGTGGTTTCCGGCCCGTAGCCGTTCTCTTGCAGGTACTCCATCGCCCGCTGGGTGGCAAATTCTTCAAAGGGCAGGTCCTGGGCTGCGGCGAGCGCCGCGGCATCGCAGGCTTTGCCCAGCTTGATGCGCTCGATGTACATCAAACCCAGGTCGATGGCCAGTCCGATGACGATCAACAAAGTGACAAAGGCAAAAGCGATCAGGATGATGCTCTGACCAGACTCGTCACGCACCCCCCCAGCTCTCTCGTTTGCAGACACGTCTTTTGTTCGCCTCATATTCATCATGATCCTCCAATTTTCTACGCCAAATGCATGCACCCAATCAATGCGCAGATCATTTTCACCTCAAATGCGCCGGCCAACCTGTCAGTTCACGCGTCCCGAACCCTCGCGCATGTCCGTTTTGGAATACAATGCCATCGGGTCGGGGAAAATCCACTCAAAGATAGGGGCGTGCAAATACTGTGGGTGCAGATAGAGCACTTCTACCACCACCCTGGTATGGCTTACGGCGGTGGCTCCCTCTTCCTTTTTCAGGCCCTCATTGATCTCTTTGGTCCAAGCTTCAAGCCGCTCCAGCTCTTCCTGGGGATCCATCAAGATGTTGTCGCGAATCTTGGCATCCAGGACCGGATCGCCGGTTTGCAGCGTGCCGGTGACGTAGACCGGCTGATCCCAACTGGACTCGTACGTGCCGTCCGGCAGATATCGAACGTGCAAGCGGGTGACAACAATGCCCGTGTTGGGGTCTGCCCCTATCGTCCGCGCCGGCAGTTGGCCGGAAAAGGCCATGATCACCCGTCTGGCCACATCCTCGTCGGGATTCGTACCACGCGCCGCAAAACGGGCCGCCTCACGGTTGGCATTGACCACCACCAGGTAGGCGCGCAACGCCAACCCTAACTCGATCAGGCCGAGGAATAACAGGATCAACACCGGCAAGATCAATGCAAGCTCTACCAGGCTTTGCCCGCGTTCGCGTTTTTTGAATCGTCTGAATCGGTCGAACATAGGACCTCTCCTCTGTACCTGCTGACGAAAAACGACAACTCTTCAGCAGAACCACTATCTTGACTATAGTATAGCCTGTGTACGCCAGGATCGTCAATAGGACTTTGAGGCTATCAATGTCCAGGAGACTGCTGAAAAAGTCCATTTTTAGCCGCAGAGGACAGAGACCTCAGAGGTTCTTGTCTTTCTTCGGAAACCTTGATTATTATACAGAGATTTATATCTCTCGGATGTACTCATCCGCGTGCTCTCGGTGCTCTCTGGCAAATCAGGGTTTTTCAGCGCACTCATGGAGAGAACTTTTTCATTGTAACACCGTGCCGGTCGCTGCGTCGATGCGCGTCATCTGCACCTCAGGCACATCCTGAATGGCCCCAACAACGACCCATTCGGCGACACCTTCGGTGCCGGCGACCAGCCTGGCGCTGACGTCGACCGCCGGGTGAAGCTCCAGTAACCGGCCGCCGCCCTGGTTCAACCAGGTATTCAGCGCCTCGTGGCTGTCCACCTGCCATTGTCCTATCGAAACTGCGGCCAGCGGGTATGGAGTCAGCGAACTGCGAATCGGCGTGACGCTCGTGTCATTGACGCTGGCGACATAGATGCGTTGCGTGCTCGGCGAAAAGAATTGAAACACCCACTCAACCGGCTGCGAAAAATGATCGAGCCGCACAAAAGCCCAGTACGCGGTCGCAGAAACCAGTTGCGCGTCGCCCTGCCAGCTTGCCGCAGCCTGCAAAGCGCGCTCATAGACGCCCTTGGCCGAATAGGCCACTTGCGGCAGGTGATAGGTCTTGCCCGGCGGCGACACAAAAGGCACATTCTGATCCGCGGGCCGGGAAATAAGGCGACCGGCCACAACGAACGCGACGATGACGACGAGGGCCAGCCCCCACAAAATGGCGATCTGTGTTTTAGTCATCGCTCACTCCGGCATTGACCCGTAGACAATGCGTTGATGGTCACGGCTAGTAATAGTTTTTCAGCACGATCGGCAGATAGACCTTGGGGTCGTCGGCCTCAAAATAGGACGGCGGCATGTCGTTGGCATACCACACGTTCCAGGCATAGGCGTACGTCGTCTTGAACCGGTCGAGCATAGCGACGTGAGGATATGACAGATAATCTGGCGCGCCCGCCTTGTCGTTAGGGATCACCGCCAGGTCCGGGCTGGCCAGAAAACCGGCCACCGTGTTTTGCACGGTGATGAGCTGCGAAACCCACGCCGAAACCGAACCCAGGCCCGCGGCATGCGCCGCGTAGGCGTGATACACTGCAAGCGGGAAGCCGCTGACATCGCCCTCGCCGCTGGCCTCGACATCCGCCGCCCTGAAATCCCCGCCGCCGCCCCCGCCGCTGCACGATGGGTACGCGCTCTGCTGCCAGGCGATGTGCAGTTGATCGGTGGCATTGCCGGGCGACACAACCTGGATCGACGGGCGCGCGCCCGAGTACAGGTCCTGCGCCGTGTCGGCCACGTCGGACGGCACAAAAGTGGTCGCCGTAAACGGCGATTGGTATTGATAATCGAACGGTGTGCCGCTGCCGGGCCACCAATCCTGGGCGACATCCGCGCCGGTGAACACCCGGTAGGCCACCTGGTACTCCCGGCAGTACGGCGAACCGATCTGGGGCGCTTTCACCACCAGGCGCTGCCAGGCCAGGTAAACGCCGTTTAGGCCCACGCCGAGCGAGGGCAGGTCGTCTTCCAATTCGTCGGCAATGCTTGGGTTCGACGGCTGGCTCACTTGGTCCATCTGCCACTTGGCCCCTTCGGTGTTGCCGCTTTGCACCGCGCTCAAGTCGCTGCGCCTGGCGAACCAGATGCCATACCACACCGCTGTGCCGCTGCCACGCGGGTCCTCACCAGAACCAGTCGTTTCGCGGTCCCAGGCCACATAGACCGAGCTCGAGTCGACAGCAATAGCCGGAGACTTGCCGAACGCTTTGTAGTCTGGCGTGCTGCTATTGCTGTAATCCGTCTGCATCGGCCAGGCGGTGCCCCAGGTGCCGCCGAACTTGTTGACGTAATAGATTTGCCCATTATGCTCCCAGACCACGTGGGGGATGCCGGCTGCGTCGAGCGCGATGGCCGGGGCGGCGCTGTCAACATCGCTCAAAGAGGCATAATCCGCACAAACGGCGCTGGATTCGGTGAGCGTGCACTTTTGATAAACGACCCTGGTAGCGCCAGATATTTGTCTCAGCCACACGATGTGCGCTTCCAGATCGCCATTCACCGCCTGGTGCAGAGCCAACGCCGGGAACTGATCTCCACTGGGCGATGGAAAGGTCTGGCTGGAACTCATCCGCCACGTGCCGGCCGCCCCCTCAAACTGCCAGCGCATCTTGATGCTGCCAACGATCTCATAGTCGCTGGTGCCTTCCATCCACACCACGACGGCGACTTTTTTGTTGTTCGACAAACCGATCACCTCAATGTCGGCGCCGGTCGAATCGTTTGGCGTATCGGAGAGCTTTTTGTGCTTCAGCGGCCAAACGGCTTGCGCTTCGACCACACTGCCGGGCGTCCTGTTCAGGAGCATTCCCGCCAACGCGATCAAGGTCAATGCCAGGCCGGCAGCCACAAACAGGCGTATCCACCTCATGGTTCCAACTCCTTCTATATTTGACAATGGCACATTTCTTGGACTTGGGACAAACGCCAAAAGGTAGGCGCGGTTTCCATACCGCGTGCCACCCATTATCTTGGATATTCACAAAGCGCGCTATAGAAAGCGCGCCTACACCCGCTGACCCTATTTGTCCAAAGTCCAAACATTTCATCAGCGTTGTTTTTCTAATTTTATCAAGATATGCGCGCTTGGAAACAAGCCGCTGCCAGATTACCGGGTTCCCACGCCAATCAAGAGCAGGTTCGGCAGCGTGCGATCTTCCCCATCGACCAGGTTATCGACGATCACCGACGCAGAAAACAGGTTGCCGCCGTACCAGAACTCGGCATAGACGCGATATTTGCCCGGCGTGAGGTTGTAAAAACCGTACGTCGAGTCCTGGATGGTGTAGGTTGCTTGAAAATCGAGTTCGTTGAGCGCCGGCGACGGCGGGTCGCCCGTTTGCATTTGTATCGCCCATACATCGATGCCCTGGAACTGAGCCTTCACGCCGGAAGGCAGCAGCACCTCGGCCAGCCCGCTCAGTTTTCTCACCTTGCCCGGCTCCGGATCGGGTTCTTTGACGCGATAACACACCTCGCAACGAACCTGGTCGATGTAAAAGCGGCTGTCGCCCAAGGCGTCGTCGTTGTTGGCTTCAATGCGCAGGCGCAGGCGCTGCCCGGCATACGTCTTGAATTCTTCCATACCACCGCTAAAAAGGGGCGCCAGATCCGCGGTTGTCTTGGTGAACGCGTCTCGCGGCGTCGCGTTGCCGAAGGCAAGAGGCGCGCGGCCGGAAAGCGTCGTGCCATCGGTTCCCTGGATGAACGCCTCCAGGACGTCTTCCACACGGCCATCCGTGCGCGCGCCGCTGCCCACAGGCAGCGTCGTATTACGCGCCGGCGGAACGACGTAAAACATCGACACGTTCAGCGACACTTGAACATTCTCGGTTGAGGTCACAAAGAGCGGCACGGTAAATTCTTGATAGGCCCAGGGATTGCGCGTATAGTATGGGAACGACCACTCGTCGTCATCCTTGAACAACAGCGAATAGTTGCCGTCGTTATAGCCGCCGACGTTGCCATCGGCATCGCAGCTATAGTCCGGCCGGGTCAAGGCATCCATAGTACCTGCGCCAGTAACCCAGGGCGCGGCTTCGCCATACGGCTCAAAATCCGAGTTGATCAGCACATTGGCGCACTCCATCAATCCCGGCGGCTTGGGCCGCACGTCGATCTCACCGGTGAGCGGGCAGAGTTCAAAGTTATCAAACTTGCCCCAGCGGCCCGAGGGCGCCGGAGGAGAAGACACACTCACAATCGCCAGGTCATCGATATAGAAATAATCGTTGGTCTGGCTGTCGGTCATGCCGCTTTCAAAGCGCACCTGGAACCCATCGATCATCTGAAAGCCGGCGAGATCGATATCCGCATAGTGATAGGTATTATCGTCCTTGCCATCGTCAACGCGCAGCACTTGCTGCCATCCCGCGCCATCGTTCACCTGCACCACAGCAAAATCACTGGAGTCAAAGCTGTTTGCTTTCCACCAAAAGGTCAGGTGAACGCTGGTATGCGCGGCGAGGTTTACACTGCGCGTCGCCGATCTGCCGAACCGCAGCAGGCGGAGATGCATGCCACTGCGCGCGGTGCCGTTTGTGGTTTCCACGACATTGCCGTCAGTATACGTCCAACTGCCGGTTGTCCACTGATAAGAGCCGCCGGTCGGGCTGCCATTATCAAAATTGTCCGCGGCAATGATGGTGTTTTGCGCGGCCACCCGATTGGGCGCAAGCGACATCACAACCAGCAATGACACCCCTGTGCACAACACCCAGGCCAGGCGCATCCAAGTCCATTTGTGTGGTGATACGTTCATTTTCATCGTTTACCTCCGTCTCCTAACCCGGACAGAGCCAGAACTGCTCAAGTTGGTTTCCACAACCCAGTCGCTAACCCGATCAGTACGGAGCCATCAAGATGCCCGGATAGTAGGCCGAAAATCCGCCGTCAATGGTCACCTTCATGCACGTCTCGTCGGTGGTCCAATTCTCGCCGTCGAGCGAGACATATTCGGTGATCTCGTTGCCCATTTTGACCATCCGCAGCCACACGCCGGGCGGGTTGGCGCCCGTGAAGCGATCGGACGGGATCAGCGCTCGACACGCCGTACGCTCAAGCGCCTGGCTATCGGTCAGGCGATCCCAGAATTGATAGGTATAGTTGCCGCTGTCGTTCATGGACACGCCCATGGCCACATAGCGCCCGACGGGATAGAGCGACTCGCGGATCATCAGCCCCGCTTTGGCCCAAGTGCGATTGGGCCGCTCCAGGATCTGCACGCGCATGTCAAAGTCCTCCGAGCTTGGCCCCTGGTGCGAAAAGAAATAGCGCCCGTCGTTGACGTCAAAGATCGAGCACCCCGTGCCCTGGATGAACAACGCCTCATCCTGGATGTAAGCAGCCCCACTGCCGGAACACGTGGTGCCCAACGTCGCCAGTCTCCACTTGGAGTCCGGCGGATTGAGATCGGCGATGCCGTCAAAGTTGTCACAGTTGTCGCTGCACGGGTACTCGAGCTCTATGGGGCCAAAGATGTTGTTCTCGTCGTTCCTTTCATCGATGATGTCCGAGGTGTCCACCTGAGCCCAGATGTTAAAGTCGCCGGAAGGAGGCAATGTCAGCACATACCAGATCACCGTGGATGCTTGGGGCAGCAACCCGCCAACCTGCCACTGTTTGGGCGCACTATCGTACGCGCCCGCCGTGCCCAGGCCGGGCAGCCCCTTGAGCACAGGCTCATGCGGCGGGTTGACATAGATGTCGATGTCAAAGGTGCCCGTGACGGGGACGCTTTCGGCATTCGAGATCACCACCCCTACACGCACCTCGCCGCCGCCCACACCGCCTTCCTGAACCTGGATGTCGGTGATGATCAGGTCGGGCCGCCGGAAAGGCACGTAAATCGGGACCTTGGTCGACGCGACATCAACATAGGTGCCGCTGACCAGCCTTTTGGTTTTTAACGTCGCCGTATAGGTTACACCCGGCGTGGGCGGATTGCCGCAGCGTGTGGAAAGATACATAAACAGCCCACCGTTATAGCTGGCCGATTCGGCGCCCGCCACACTCCAATAGGGCGCCCTTACTCGTCTATCCTCTTCTTCGGCCGCCCAGTGCCCTTCATAGTCAGTTGTAACTGGCGATGGTGGCCATACCGGAGGCGCTGATAGTTCAATATCCGGCCCACCACATCCATCATTCCAAAAGAAAAAGTATTCCGGCCCGGAAGGATGGTTATTTAGTTCGATGGTGATATTGGGCTGTTGGCCGAATGGAACGTCCCACTGCTCCCAAAGCCATTCTTCTTGTTCGGGCACTAACTTAATCCATGGTCCGGCCGGCGTCGGTGTAAAAGTCGGCGTCGGTGTGGGCGTCAACGTCGGCGTCGAGGTCGCGCCGGGCGTCGAGGTCGCGCCGGGCGTGCCGCCAATGGGCGTAGAAGTTGCGCCGGGAGGGGGCGGCGGTGACGGGAATTCAGGCGGCGCTACCGCGCCCATCCCTACCTGCACACCTTCGTTGATCATCGTCGCGCTGCCGGTGAGCATCACGCAGTCGCCGTTAGGCGTGGCCGCATCGACGATACCGCCGATGATCGGGTCAAAAGGAGCCCAGCAATAAAGCACATCGATCTGCACCGGAAGGCCGGGCAGGCTGGGATGGTCGTATACGGGCGTGTTGCTGGCCGCCGCGTCCTGCGAAGGATAGCCGCGCACGCGCGCGCCGAAAAAACCGGCTCGATACTGATCGAGCCATGCCAAATCAGGAGGAGACTGCTGGAAATTGCCTAACGCTGTGTGCAAGATGCGAATGCCCATCGCCTGGTCAAACGCGCGTTCACGGATCAGATCGGCGCGGCGCTGATTCCAGTCCTCTTTGGTCTCGTTAGGAAAGGCGGCCTTGCCGGGATCGCGTCCCTCCAGCAGATCGAGCCCCTGCTCTACGCTGTAGGTCTGCGGCGGCTGGTACGTGACGGCGTAGCGGGCCGCTTCGCGCGCCGCGTGCTGGACTGCCAGGTAGGCCTGAAAAAGAAACGCCCCCTCGATGATGCTGAACAGGATCAGCAGCAGCGCCGGCAGGATCAGCGCAAACTCGACCAGCGCTTGCCCTCGGGCAAGGCGCTGGCCGCGGGCAAGTCCCTTCACTTTGGGCCACTTGAACATAGATGCCTCCTTGTGGAGATGGGGCAACGGGCGCACTTGTATCCATCTCTTACGTCGAAAAACCAAATGGGGCTTGATAGATACTCGACATCGTCACGCGCCGTTCGGACGCATGGCAAGCATTATCTCGTTGGTTTCATTATACGTCACTGCAAGAGATCGAGCAATAGGATTGTGGTACCAAGAGACATCGCGCGCCCATGCAAACAGCCGCAAGCCTCTGGCCTGCGGCTGTCGATGGATACCGATCCGGGTCAGGACTCGGAGATTTGGATCGTCACCCTGGTTCCCCGCCCGAGCACGCTGTCGATCTTGAGTGTGCCGCCCAGCATTTGCACGCGCTCCATCATCGTCGAAATGCCGATCGTCTTTTGCTCGCTGGCGGCGGCCAGCGCCGCATTCACATCAAACCCGATGCCGTCATCTTCGACCACCACTTGGGCCATCTTGTTGTCCAGGTTCAGAGAAACGAGCACGCGCGATGGATTGGCGTGGATGGCGGCATTATTCATAAACTCTTGCACAGCTCTAAAGATGGTCACTTCATTATAGCCGGCCAGGCGATGCTCTCGACCGGTGAACGAAAACTCGGCGGGAATGTGGGTTTTGTCGCTCCAGGTGCTCATATAGCGCCTGAGAGTGGGCACCAACCCCAGGTCATCGAGCATCATTGGACGCAAATCGGAGATGAAAGAGCGTGTGGTTTGAAACGTCTTGTTGACCGCCGCTTTGAGGTTTTCCAACTCTTCTTCGGCCCGGCGGGGGTCTTTTTTGAACAGCCGCTGGCAGATCTCGGCCTGCAAGATCAGGTTGGTCAACGACTGTGCAGGGCCGTCATGCATCTGGCGAGACAGACGCTCTTTTTCGCCCTCCTGTGCGTCGATGATGCGCACGATCATCGATTGGGCCGGTGTAAATTCAGCCGGGCCGCCCGCCGTCTCAATGCTCGCCGGCCCAAGCTGTCCCATCGTATCAAGCGCCTGATTGATAAGTTTGAGGTATTTTTGCAGGTTTTCGCGCCGGCTTTGCAGGTTTTCGAGTTGACCGCGCATCATAAACAGACGCCCCTGTGCTTTCTGGGCCGCCGTATAAATGTTCTGAATGTCCGCGCGGGGTACTGTGTCGATATTGTTTTCGATCTGGCGCAGATGGTTGGTAATCTCGGCGTTCTGTTGGACCATCTTGTCCACTTCGGACGAGGTTTGCTTGATCATCATATCAATTTCTTTAAGGTCTTTTTCGATTTGTGCGCGTTCTTGAGCGCACTGATCCAAAAAGAGCTGAACTTGTTCGGACAACGGCCCCTCCTTAAGTTTCTGTGTCTTGAAGCCGGATCCACCCCTTGCGCAAGGCATAGATTGCGGCTTGCGTGCGATCGTTGACGGCCAGCTTGCGCAAGATGGAGGTCATATGGTTTTTGACCGTCTGATGGCTGATCCCCAGCTCGAGTGCGATCGCCTTGTTGCTCTTGCCACGCGCGATCAACTGCAGAATTTCCATCTCGCGTGAGGAAAGGGGCATAAACATCTCTTCGGCCCCCTCCCAAAAAGCGTCGATCTCTTCGAATCGCGCCTGAATCCACCTGGCCAGCTCGGGCTGGGTGAGGACGTGCTCTTCGATCACATACATCCCTTCGCTTACCTGGCGGATAGCATCAACGAGTTTGTCCGGGGTAACGTCTTTGGGATAATAGGCCGAGGCGCCGGCGCGGATGGCGTGCAGCACTTGACTTTCGTCATGATAGGCGGTGAGCATAATCACGGCAATGTTGGGCAGTTCGGCTTTGATCAGACGGGTCACCTGCATCCCGTTCATCGACGGCAGGTTGATGTCCATCAAGATCACGTCAGGCGTCAGCTCGCGCGCCATATCCAGCGCTTCTTCTCCATCACGCGCCATGTCGACCACATCAATGTCCGGGACCGACTCGAGAATGCGCCGCAGTCCCTGGCAAAAGACAGGATGATCGTCAACAATCAGCACCCTTAACTGCGCTGTGAAAGACACCGCGCTCCCTTTCCGCCGCACATAGCGGCCTGTTCACTGCCCTCAGTGTGCATTCATATGTTGGAGATACTATCAGTATACCACAAGGCAAAGGCTTTGCCAACTGATTTGCCAAATGATAACCTCTATTGAACCTGATACACTGCCATATCGTCGCCGCCCTGCGCGCGGGTGAGCTCGCAGTCGGCCTGATAGCGCAGAACGAGGCGCTCGTCGGCGGCAATCTGCCCGTACCAGGAAGGAAAGGTCACCACATAGTCGGCCTTTTGCTCGATAATAAATTCGAGCAGTCGCCTTTGGTCGCGGATAAAGGGGATGATCTCTGGCGTGACCAGCCCGGCCAAGTCCAGCAAGGGCCGTTGCGCGAAATAGCCAATCGCGCCGATGTCGTGCGCGGCGATCAAGGCGTCGGGCGGCGTGTTTTCGTTCAACCACAGCGCAATCTGCACCATCTCGCCGTTGATGATCGCCAAGTCGGTGGCAAAGGCGTGCGCGCCGAGCACCAGGAATCCCAGCAGCAGTAGGGCTAAAATCCAGGGCAAGGCGCGGCTCGACACGCGGACGATGAGGCGCGGATCGCGCGGGCAAAGCCAGCTCAATGTGCCGGCCGTGCCCAGCAGGATCAACACCGGGATCGTTGGCATCAGGTAGCGCCCGTGCTGGTAATCGACCGGCAGGCGCAGGGCATACAGCAGCACCGTCATCCCCCACCACAAAACGGGCACCAGCCGGGTGAAAACGCCCAACTCGCCGTTTACGTTCAGATTGCGGCGCGGCTTGACCAGCGCTGCCGCCGCGTAAACAGCGCCCGGCACGAGCAGCACCTGCGCGCCGGTCAGCGTCGGCTTGAGCACGCGCCACAGCCGTACCCAGACCGGCTGCCCGAGCAGTTCGGCGTATTCGGCCTGCTTGGCGTACAGGGTGTTGGGAAAGAGCAAGCCGGAGGAGAGAAGATTGAAACTGAGGTAGGGCAGCAGCAGCAGCGCAAATCCGGCCAGCGCATCGGCGGCGATCGACAGCGTGCGGCGCAGCGAACGCCGGCGGCGGGCCAGCAGGCCGGCAACGGCCAGCAGGGCGACCAACAGCAATCCCTCCGGGCGCACCAGCACCAGCAGCCCGCCAAGCAGTCCCAGCATAAACGGGCTTTCGGACAGCGGCGTGCCGGACCGCAGCAGCCTGGGCCGGGCGTTCAGAGTTTGCGGCTCGCGCTGTCCGGCCTCCCAAACCAGATAGCGCTCGATCAACCAGACCACGCCGCAGGCATAGAGCAGAGTTTCCATGCCCGAAAACGCGGCCCAGGCCAGATGCCATTCCAGCAAAGCAATCAGCCCGGCGGCCGCGCCCAGAACCGGCTGACCGGAAAACAACCGGCTGCATACTCGGCGGACGCCCACGGCCAGCATCCCCAACATCACCAGGCCCAAGACACAGCTCCAGATCTGCGGATCGATGCGGATCAGGTGCGCCGGAGCCAGCAGCAACGTCCACAGCGGCGCGGTCGACCCGGCGCTGACTTGCCCCGGCATGTAAGCAAATTCGCCATAGCGCACCAGATTGCGCGCGTAGGTCTGGTGAATCCAGGCGTCGTCGAGCGGGAAGCCGAGATTCCCCTCCAGGCCCAGCCAGCCCAGATACAGCACAGCAACGGCAACCGATCCGGCGACCACCCAGACATAGAATCGACGTTCGAGCAGACTGGATTGCCTAGCCGATCTGATAGACATAAATTTCCTTTCCGTTCGCCCCCTCAAAACGCCGCAGCAATTCAAACGGCTCCGCCAATTGATCATAGATCGGGCGCAGCGGCAGCGGCGCATTCTCATCCAGGATCACATAGCGCGCACCGTAACGGCCGGCTACCCGCAGCAACATATCGACGTCGCCGTTGGGCACCACCAGGCACTCGCGGCCGCTGTAGTAGCGAAACGCCGCCGGATCGCCGACCATCACCCGCGCCGTCAAAGGGATCTCTTGTACCATCCATTCTGCAATTGTTTCATAGATATGCGGCGATCGATACTGCGGCAGCGCGCGCCAGTATGCGAACCCACTCACCAGCATCGCGATCAAAATCAGCCCGGCGCCGAACGCCCCTTGCGCCTGCCGCACCTGCCAGCCCCGCCGCCGGGCGGCAGCCCACTCGACGGCAGCGTCAAGTCCCTCCATTGCGGCGGCGTACAGAAAAGGCAGCAGCGCGGCGGTGGAATGAAACATCGCCCCGCGGATGCCGGGATAGGTAAAGCCCAGGCTCATCGCCAGGTAAAGGCAGAGGCCGTAGCCCCAGGCCGGGACAAACTCAGCCCGCCCGCGCAGCCGCCATACCCCGATCAACCCGAACGGCGCGAGGGCAATCATCCAATCCACAAAAAGCAGCGTTTGCAGGTTGAGCCATAACCCCTGCGCCTTGGAGCGTAGAATGTTGCCCCAGCCCCAGGCCAGGTAGGTGGACAGGTTCAACGGTTTGTCATAGCTGAACAGATCGTCGTAATCGGTCAGCCACAGCGTGCGCGTTCCCGCCGACGGCAGCGGCATGCCGATCACCTGCACGTTACGGACAAACCAGGGCAGCATCACGAGCAAATAGCCCAAAGCAAATAGCAAATAGCAAATGGCAAATGGCACAATGCCCAACTTGCAGCTTTTAACTTTCAACCCGCAACTTTTGACCCGCAGCCCGATACCCGCAACCAGGATCGGCACGACCAGCAAAAGCATCCCATCCGACCGGCTCAGGTGGGCCAGCCCTGCCGCCGCTCCGGCAACGGCAAACCACCCCCAACGGCCCGTTTTGAAGCCCCGGCCCAACGCCCAAAGGCAGATCGATCCGGTCACGGCAAAGGGCGCAAAATTGTCCGGCGCCGGCCAGCGGATCATATAAAAGCCGCTGAACAGGGCCAGCAGCCCCGCGCACCAGGCGTGGCGGCGACGGCAGCTCACCTCGTAAGCCACGCCGTAGGCGATGAGCGGCAGCAACGCCGAAAGGAGCACGAAAGGCAGTTGCGCGGCGCGAAACGTGGGGCCAAACAAAGAAAATCCAAGATAAACCAGGATCGACGACAGCGGCATCCAGTAGCTGTGGCTGGGATGCGGAATATCTTGCGCCGGATCGAGATAATTCCAGATCAAGAATTCCTGAAATCCCTGGCCCTGGTTGAGCGCGCGCCCGCCTTCGAGGTAATAAAAGGCATCCATATAACCGGGGTGCTGCATGGGCAGCGCGGTCAGCAGGCGCACGATCAGCGCGAGCGTCCCCAGCGCGCCCAAATCGCGCAGCACCAGCCGATGTTCTTTCAGCCAACCTCTCAATTTGCCGATCCTTTGAACCTATCTCAAAAAATCAAAGAGTCCCTTGAAGAATTGAATCGCGCCAAAGATAATCGCGCCCCAGGCAACAACAAAAGAGCCTCCCCCTTTCGCCAGGGCAAGCGTACCCACCGTGACCACGATGCCGCCGATACACCACAGTGCGCCGTACAGCATGTTCTTTTTGGCCGATTTTTTGCGTGCGTCGGCGTGCAGCCGGGTCAGATTGTCCACCACATCGGCGGCCGTCTGCCGATCCAGCCCCTGGGCGACCAGCCGATCTTGGACCTGCGCCCGAGGCAGTTTCGACTGGATGAGTCCGGCCGCATAGCGATACGTGTCCTCGCTGACCTGCGCACTTGCGTTGGACTGAAAGGCGGGGGCCGAGCGGCTCGTGTATGCGCTCGCGGCGGGCTGCGCGACCCAAGCGGGTTGTGCAGGCGGCCTGGCGGCTGCTCTCTCTTGAAAGGGGTTTCCTTCCAGGATTTTGATCAACCGATCTTTGCCTGCCTGTTTGTCGCCTCTCTGGATTGCTTCTCGCGCCTGCTGCAAAGCTTGCTCGTCTTTCATCTGACTCATCACTCCCAATGTGTACGATAAACCTGTAAATTGTGCCCGAACTGCTGGCGCAGGTACGGGCTTGTCCCTTCGAATACCAACTCAAAGGCCGGATCGCGGATCAACTTGGGATACCACTGCGGGTAGGTGACGAAATAATCGACACCTTCCTGGCGCAGGTACTCACGCATGCTCGCTTCGTCGCCAATGTGGGGAATCGCCCCCGGCGTGACCAGCCCGGCCATATCGATGATGCGGCGCTCCGCAAAATAGCCCAGCGCGCCGATGTCGTGCGCGGCGACCAACGCGTCGGGCGCGGTGTTGTCGCGCAGCCAAAAGGAAACCGGCAGCCACTCGTCGTCAATCAGGCGCACGTCTTTGGCATAGACCACCGCCCCGTTCAGCCAGAGAATCACAAACCCGGCAGCGACCGCCAGCGCGTACATGCGCCGCAGCAGTTTGAAGCGTCGCATAACCGGTGTCACCTCGCGCACGCCCCACACGCCGATCAAAATCAGCAGCGGGAAGAGCGGCACGTAATAACGCCCGTGGTGCGACATCAGCGGCAAGTGCAGGGCATACGCGCCCAGCAGCAGGGCGATCCAGCCGAGGATGAGCAAGACCAACCGCTGCCGGCGGCGTACACCCAGATAAATCCCGTAGACGATGCCCGGCAAGAGCAGCAGTTGTGGCCCCAACGCTGCCGTCCAAAAGAGCAGCAGCAGCCAGTTGCGGGCCACGTGGAGCAGCGTGCGCTCGGTCGGATCGACAAATTCGGCCGCTTTGGCATAAAAGGTGGCCGGAAGCGGCTGCCCGGTCACGCCGACGTTATAGAGCACGTTCGGCCCAAGCACGAGCAGAAAAGGCACGGCCCAGCCCACCACGTACAGCACCCGCGCGCGCCAGGTTTTTTGGCGCAGTACCCCGTCAAGGGCTACCAACCCGACCAATCCCAGCCCCTCCGGGCGGGTCAGCACCAGCAACGCGCCCAGTCCGCCCAGCGCCAGCATCCCCAAAAACGAGCCGTCAAAGCCGCGTAGATGGCTGTAGAGCAAATAAACAGATAAAAATATAAACAATGTCGTTTCCATCCCGGCCAGGCCGCACCACGCCACGTGCCACTCGATCGACGACAACACGGCGGCGATCAAAGCCATGGGTATGGTAGGGCGGGTTTCCAACCCGCCGTTAAGCAAAAACTTTTTCCCCAGCCGGTAAATGAACACCCCCGACAGCCAGGCAAAGAGTAAACCCAGGCCGTAATCCCAGGCCAAAAAATCGATCTTGAGCAGATAGCCCACGCTCAACAGCAGCGACCACAATGGCGCGGTCGAGCCGTTGGTCGGCTCGCCGGGGTTGTAAACCAAGGCTCCCTCGCGCGCGATGCCGCGCGCGATGACCAGGTGAATCCACGAATCGTCGAGCGGAAAGGCCAGGTGATCGTACATCACCAGCGTGACGCCGCAATAGATCAGCGCCCCGAGCAGCACCACGCCGGCCAAAATCAACTCGACGCCAAACCGCGCCCACAGCGCCTCAAGGCGCTGTGGGCCGTCCTGTTTATTTGATTCGGTAGAGGGTATAGTGGCCATTTTTGTATATCTCACCCAGGTAATTGGCGCGCAGTTCGGCCAGCACGGCCAGTTCGTCCTCGAACACAAACTGCGTCTTGGGATCTCGCGCCAGATCGATAAAATATTCGAGGCCCGTTTCAAAGATCAACACGTGAGTGTAGCCCTGGTCGCGCAATCGACGCTGCGCGCCGGCTGCATCGCCTTCCAGAGCGACAAGATGGCGCATCCGGTCGACGATCAGGTCGGGTTGGTTGGGCACCCGGCAATAGTAGCCCTTGGTTTCCCACAAAAAGAGCACTCTGTCCTGCATTGACAATCGCTGATTGATCTCTTGCATCGTCGTATAATAAACACCCAGGCGGCGGGTCAGATTTTCCTGGCGACTCTCCAGCCCCATCAGGTAGGGCAGCGGATTCTCGTCCACCCAGGCCAGCGCCAAGTCGACCGCGTTGAGTATTAAAACCAGTGTCAGGACGATCAACACAAAGCGGCGCAGCGAAAACTGTGGCAGGTCGAGCAGGCGCAGTCGTTCCAGGGCATAGGCAACGGGCAGTGCCAGCAGCGCCAGCGTCGGCAGCAGCAGGCGGGCCTGAAACACCGAGCGCGACTGGATCACCCCGTAGGCCCACAGCGCGTACTGGATCAAAACCACGCCGAACGCCGCCAGCGCCTCGGTTCGACCCTGGCGCCCTTTATCCTGTTTCTGGCGTGGCCAAAGCAGTGCGCCGAGTGTTAAAGGCAGAGCAAGCACCCACAACGGCCCGCTGCGCGCTTCGCGAAAACTGACATCCATTGTGGTCAATGAGGCGGTCCAGGGCAAGCGCAAAATCTCGACCAGATTCCAGCCGATGCCACTGCCAATGCGCTGATACCATTCGCTACGCAAATTATCCCAATAGAGGCCATTGAACAGGTACGGATAGATCGGGTTGCCCCACAAGGCCCAGTTGCGCAGGAACCAGGGCAGCGAAACCAACGCCGCGCCCAACCCCAGCCACAGCCAACTTGTAATCCACCGGCCCACAGGAGAGCCGGCGCCATTCTGCCGGGACTGCCAGAACGGGATCAACAGGGCCAGGACTAGCGGCGCCGTTGCCGCGGTGTACTTGAAACCCAGACCAAAGCCGCACATCAGCCCGCTCAAATAAAGCCAGCGATTTTCCTGCCGCTCCCGCCAGACGCACAATGCCAGGAACGCCGCCACCTGGTAAAAGGCCAGCGCCAGGTCGTTGTAAGCCCACGGCAGCAGGGTGAGCACCATCGGCGTGGTAGCGAGCAGGGCCAGCGGCAGCCAGGCGCGATCCCCGGCCACGCGTCGCCCGCCCAGGTAGAGGATCGCCGCCAGAGCCACGCCAAAAGCCCAATGCACCACCTGCGCGGCGACATCGCTGGCGAGCAGCATCGCCCAGGCAAAAAGCGATTCGAGCAGCCCGCTGTAGGCCAGGCTAAAATTATCAATCGCCGTAATTCGATGCTGCTCGATATACAGTCGCGGCCCATCGAGGTGATATTGCAGCGCATCCCAGGCAGCAGGCGGCGTCAGAGCCAGGGTCAGAGTGAGCAGGAAAATCAGCCCCCAGAACAGGCGCAGCGCGCGGGGCAGTCGCAGTTCGGCCCACACCGGGCGCAGCAGGCGAAGCACCGCACGCGCGTCGCGCCAGAGCAAAAGCAGCGCGATCAGGGTCAAAGGGAGAAAAACCAACCGGTAGAATCCGCCGATCATCCCGATGCCCATCACCGCCAGTGCGGCGACGCCCAGTCCGGCGCCCCAGGCCCAGACCAGTTCTTCCAGCGGCGAAGCCCAGACGAACCCGCCCCAGCACAGCAATCGACGGCCCAGCGCCGCGCCCGTCAGTCCCAGCATGGCCACGGCGATCAAGGTCCAGGCCGTGCCCAGCCAGGCGATCCCCTGCTCGACGCCGAAGGGTTTTTGCACGCGGTAAAAGGCGGCGACGAGCATCAGGATCCAGATCAAGGCGGCTATGACAAGCACAAGGCGGCCCCAGAACAGTCGACGGTTCATCCACCGCCCTCCGCTACGGGCACAATTTCGTGCAGATAGCCCCGAATCTGGCGCACGGCAAATCGCGGCGTCTCGATCAGCGGATCGACCTCGCTCACTTCCGAAGGCACCCAGGCAAACCGCCCGACGCCATGTTCGTACAGACGTTCGGCCAGTCGATCATAGATCGCTTGCGTGCGTGGGCAGAGAAAGATGCGCTCAAAGTAAAGGCTGGCCATATATTGCAGGTAAAACTGCTGGTCAGAGAGCACAAACTCGACGTCCAGCTCATTCAAATCAGTGTACCAGGCGACCATTTTGGCTTTTTGATCGAACAGAATGCCCACGCCGACGCATTGCACTACCAGGCTCGTGATCGCCAGGAGACCGAAAGCAATTTGAACCGCCCTGCGAGCATCGGCATGGTCAACGGCCTCCCGCACACGCCAAAATGTGGCCCAGGCCAGCACCGGCAGCAGTGGGAATAATTCCGATAGATAGCGCGGCCCCCAGGTCAGGCCGCCAAAGGTCGGCAATAAAAAGAGGCCCAGCAGCAAAAAGAGCATCGCCGCTGTGGCCGCCAGTTCCAAAGCCAAACGCGATGGCGGTAATTCTTTATCAGCTTGCGGAGAGACGTGCGCCAGGCTCAAGGCCATCAGCGGCAGCGTCGGCACCAGCCCGACCACGGTGTACAGCCGCGAGTGGACAAAAGCCAGCGCTGTGCCGATGACTTGCATCAGCGCGCAGCCCATCGTCAGCAATGGGTGGCGCTGCAAGCGGGGCAGGCGGAAAACCAGCACCGTCCCGGCAAAGGCAAGGGCCAAAAAGACGCGCTCCAGCCACAATTCGGAGCCGTCAACGGTGAGGGCGAGTAACACCTGGGCCTGTCGAAACACCAGCCCGCGCGCCACCTCCAGCAGCGAAGAAGCGCCAGGGCTGTCTTCGGCCACACTGGCCGTGCGCACATTCCAGGCAATCAAGTCGAACTTGCCGTACACGGCGACATGCTGGGCAACCATCCCCACCATCACGGCAGTAAACCCCAATACGGTGGGAATCAAACTGCGCCACACGCCGCGTTGGCGGCGAAATACGTAAAAGTAAGCCATGAGTGCGGCCGGAGCAAACAGATACATCTCGAGCCGCGTCCATATGCCCAGTCCCATCAGCACTCCCGCCGTTGCCATCTCGCAAGAATTGCGCCGTCGCGCCTGCCGGGCCAGCAGCAAGACGGTCAATGTGCTGTAAAACACGGTGGGCATGTGATCCCAGGTGGTCAGGCTGTAGAAAAAGACCGGCGTGGTCAGCCCCACCAGCGGGATCACCACCCATGGATGAGGCAGCGCCATCAGCCGCGCCAGATGATAGGCCAGCCAGGCCAGCCCGACGCCAGCCAGCAGCGGCAGCACGTACAGACCACTCACACCGAACAGCGCGTACAACGGCGGGTTCCAAAAATTCATTGTCGAGAGGTGATAGGGCACCGGTTGGCCGTCGACCACGCGCACCCAGGGCGAGAAAAAAGCCTCCACTTCCGGGTCGAAGGCCAGGCCGGGATACTCGAATTTCACCCGCCACCAGTCGCCGCTGCGCACCGACGAGGCGACGACGAGCACCTTTTCACCCTCATCGCCGGCGAAAAAGACGTGGCGAGGCAAAAAGCCGAACGCGAGCGTTCCATAGATGATCGCCAACAAGATTAACAACATCATTGCTTTGCGACGATCACTCCAGGTTTGCCAACGCTCAATCATCACTAGCCCTCGCTCACTCTACAGTCGGATGCCGAACAACCGGCGCGCCAGCACAATCAAGACGATCATTTGCAGCACATAGGTCAACCCGGTCACGACGGCCGCGCCGACAATGCCGCCCAACGGGATAAGCATCAGGTTCATCAGCGCATCCCACAGCACCAGCCCGCTGATAAAGAGCGTGTACGCGCCAGGGCGTCCCCCTTGCAGCAGCACCCCCATAAAGGGCTTGTATCCGGCATTGATCACCACGCCGATCAAAATGATCGAAAACACGGACCAACTGGTGCGCCATTGATCGTCGCCGACCCACAGCGCATAGACCAGCGGATAAGCGGCTACTGCCACTACCCCTACCGCAGCCATCAGTGGATACAGCACGCGCCGCACGCGCCGGGACAGTACACCGATCTGCGCCATCTCGCCTTGCGCAAAGTGGCGACCAAGCAGTGGATCGACATTCCAGCGCACGGCTACAGGAAGCTGCCCCACGCCTTCGGCCAGCATCGAGGCCAGGCTGTAGACGCCAACGACCCGATCGGTGCTGAAATAGCCCAGCATCAACACGTCGACGCGCGTGTTCAGTTCGAGCAGCAGCCCACTCAAAAATCCACGCAGGCCAAAAGAAAGGTGCGGTTTGAGCCAATCGACGACATTGCGCGATAATCGAAAGCGAAAAACGCGCACCTGGATAAAGGCAACCAGGGCGACAAAGAGCAGCGCCTCGGCCGCGCTCAACGGCAGCAGCAGGGCTGGCGCAGGCATATCCAGCAGGCTGACGACCAACACTCCCACCGGAATCAAAACAAAGCGCAAGGACGAAAAAACGGCATAGGCTCGCATCTGGCGCAGCCCGTTCAGCACATTGATCAGCACCTTGTTCAGGGCGAGCAAGATCAGCCCGGGCACAATGTAGCGTATGCCCTGCCCCACGCCTGGACTGCCCAGCAGATCGCCGATCCCGCCAGCGAGCAGGCTGCATACCACGGCCAGCAAACTCGAAACAACGGCAACCAGGATCAACGCCGCCAGCGTCAAATCGGCACACTCGCCCAGGTCATCCTGACGATGAGAGACCTGCCTGAGCACCGCAGCCTGCAAACCGATCACCGCTACCTGTGAGAGCACGATATAGATCGCATAAACCTGGTTGAAAATGCCCAGCGCTTCCGTGCCCCGAAAACGGACAATGATCGCATTGATCAGCACACCGCCGACGGCGAGTATGCCCAGGCTGGCCACGTTCCACAGCACGTCCTGCCCAAACTTGCTTTGACCCAACTGCCGCGCCAGGCTCGCCGCCTGCTGAACCGGCCGCAAACGAGATTCGCTCATCGACATCCATCACGCGGGATACAATTTGGGAATGGCCCGGATCGTCCGCATCGTTGATTCAAAGTCGATGCCGATGGTGTTGCAGTACCACTGAATCGACTCAAAACGGGGCCGGGTTTCCTCGTCGAGGGTTGCCAATGCCGCCTCGCGGGTTAGCATCCCCTCGCGGATTTGGTTGCTGCGAAAGGTGTCGTTCTCATTGAACCCGGCCACGCAGTAATAGATGTAATTGTAGAACGCCGCCGTGCCGTCGCCGATGCGCCAGGTTGTTTGTGTGTCGGCAGCTACCTCCCAGTCATACTCGTGCCGCAGCGTAGAAACGATCTCTTGTTCGTTCCACATTACATAATCGTAAAGATTGACATTGTCGTGCGGGATGATGTAATAACTGACAAACGCGCCCAGAGTATCCCAGAGCGAACTGTTGAGATAGGCCGGGTTCGTCAGGTATTGGCGGCCATGGTACCAGGCCAGCCGGGCCTTATCCAGAAGCGGCAGCGTATAGGTGTGGTCGGCGCCAAAAGAGGGCCGCACGCCACAAAACCCTGATTTGAATTTCGTCGTTTCGAGCAAGTTTTCACCCAGAATAGTGATCTGGATGCCGGTTTGCTTTTTTAATTGATTGGCATAATAGAAGTATTGCTTGTCGCCGGCCATGAACAGCGGCACCGTGCCCAGGTCGGGGCGGCGCAGCCAGGCCAGCACATTTTTGCGGATGTTGGTCCGCTTTTGGGCAATGTCGGCTGAGACCAAAATGTGCTCGATGCCCAGCTTGCCACACAACCGCGCCTGGTTGCGACGGGCCAGATCGGTGACCATGCCCCAGTCATAGGTATAAGCCACCGGGTGCAGGTCGAGCTCGGTTTTGACATAGTGCAGACAAAAACTGCTGTCGCGCCCGCCGCTAAAGGTAACCAGGCAGTCGGGACGGCCATCGGTGCGGCGATGATGATCGGCCAGTTCGAGCAACGCCTCGCGACCCTGTATCTCGATTGGCGCATAGTGGCGGCAATAATTGCACACGCCTTGCTCGTCAAACTCGATAAAAGGCATCGTTTCCGGCAGCACACAACGCGTGCAGCGGCGCAGGGCACGGATCGGCTCAACGTCGATGGCAAATTGTTGGGCCGTCGATCGGGGCACAAAGGTGGGCATGTCGAACAGCGTCCCCTGCGCCGTCCGTCTGGCTTCGGGCGTCACATCGACCACCCGGCGCGGCACTTGGGCCACTACACCCTTCACTTGGACTGCTGCGGGGACATCCAGGCTGAATGACTGCTCTGCCAGGGTCAGCACGTTCCACACGCAGCCCATCCCCGACCTGATCTGTTGCACACTTGGCCCTGCAAACAGCCCGCGCAGATAAGGTCGCGCAACCAACCGCCTCAAGATGTAGGCTTCGGAGGCAAAAACACGCACGTCCTGCGCATTGCTGGTCGCAGTGTACAACGATCCGTTGTTGGTAGCGAGGATCAGCACGTCCAAGTCTTCAGCCATCACCGCCACCGACGCCGTGCCTGCGAGATAGGCAAAGGTTTGCTGGGCAGCCTGCGCGAGATCGCCACTTTGAGTATAAAAATGACGGTACAGGCTCAAAATGACTTCTGTGTCGATCTGGTAAGTCTGCTTGAGTGCGGGAAATTCCTGCCACAGCCGATGATCGTTGACAATGATCCCGTTGTGGATCGCCACCAGGCCATCTTTGACCACCGGCTGGTTGTTGTCGTGGTTTTCTTGCGAGCCGTTGGTGACGAGACGCGAGTGCCCCATCAGGGCGACAGTCGGCCACGCGGCCGGATCGGCGCGCCCGTTAATGGCGCGATCCAGCAGCGAGCGATATTCGGGCGAACGGATCATCGTCGATGCAGCGACTGACTCTTTGAGCACCCTGATTTCGTCGGTCAGCAGCACGGCCAGCCCGGCCGACTCTTTGCCGCGCGACTCGGAGAGCCGGAACAGGTCGTTGGTCGCCCGGCGCAAACTACCCTCGGACAATGCTTCCTTTTTGGCCACAACACCAAAGATGCCACACACCAGACTTGCTCCAGAATGATGTCTTGTCTCTCAACGCACACGGGCGAGTAGAACAGTCCACGGCAATGGATGATACGCGGCGATCACCTTACCATATCGAGAGACCAGCCGCTCAAACGCGCGCGGCGACCAGCGATTGAAATGCCCTGGCGTATTGCCCCAGGAAAACCAATACTTGCCACGCACGAGGTTGAGCAGCGACCACAAAGGCTCGTTGGGCACCGAGAGCACTATGTATCGCCGCGACACGCGGAACAGCTCCATAAGCGCCTGCTCATATGGGTGGATATGTTCCAGCACCTCCAGGCAAAACACACAATCAACCGAACGGCTGGCCCGGCCCAGTGCCAGCACCGATTCGACCATCACCGGCACAGGGAACTCGATCTCGCGCAGTTTGGATGCATAGCGAAAATCAACGTCCGAAATCTGGAACGGCTGCCCGTTCAGCATCTCCAAGATGCGAAACGAGGACATTGCTGCGCCGCAACCGACTTCGAGCAGGCGATCGTCTGGAGCGAGCACGGACACAATGCGGTTAATCGTCGCAAAAAAACGGTCGAATAGGATCTGCGAAACCGGGTTCGAACTTGCGTATTCCTCCAGGCAGTAATCCCACAATTCATCGGCCGTTGCTTCGGGTTGATCGAATACCCAAGACCTCGTCATCGACTATTTCCCCTTTAACTCGCGGTTTGTTTCCATGTCAAACAACATCGCAAACAAGACCAGTTGTAGCCCCGAAATGGTGCAAAACAAGAGCGAGAGCAGCGTCACTTCGGGCACCTGGTCGTTGATCGACCACAAGACGATAAAACGAACCAGCAATGGCAGGTCGAGCAGCAGCAGTGAACCCAAAACATAGAAAAACACCAGCGGGTGAAAGTCGCGGATCACGTATTTTTGCCACATGCGATAAAAGAACAATTTGGTTAATAACCAGGATAGTTTGGGTATCATCCGCAGCGGCTTGATCCCGCTCTTTTCGCCGATGCCATAGATCGGCTTGACCGGCACATCGCGCACGCGAAAGTTATACACATTGAGCCGCACCAGCAGGTCATTCGGCTGGCCGTAGCGCTTGTACATCGAGGCCCAATCGATCGTCTTGAGCACCTGCAGGTTGGCCGCCGTATAACCCGACTGCGAATCGGCCACGTGCCAGTAGCCGGAGGCGATCTTGGTCAGCAGCGACATGGCCGAGTTGCCCAGGTAGCGCACCCGAGGAATCTGGTTCCAGGCGTCGCCGGTGAACAGGCGGTTGCCCTTGGCATAGTCCACCTCGCCGGACGCCACCGGATCGAGCAGGGCGGGCAGGTCAGCGGGGTCCATCTGCGCGTCGGCGGCCATCACCACTGTGACATCCATCTCGTTGTCGCGCGCCCAACAGTAACCGGTTGCAATCGCTCCCCCTACCCCCTGGTTGGCCTGGTGGCAGAGCAACACAATGCGCCCGGGTTGCTGCCCGATATACTCACCGACCCGCACTGCCGTCGCATCGCGGCTGCAATCGTCGATGATAACGATCTTGTCGACAAAATCGGGCATCGTCTCGATCGTGCGGCCAATCAGGATTTCTTCGTTGTAGGCCGGAACCACGGCGCAAATGGTCTTTTCTTTGTACATCCTCGTTCACCCTGCTAATTTATTGGAACAATAGTATAGATTGCCCCTTTTGCGTGCCGGACGGCAAATGCCGACGTTTCAAATTCAGGGCTGTATTGAGTATCTGCTGCAGCGATCCAAGCAAACCGATCCACTCCCTTGCGCGCGAGGCGTTCGACCAATGTCTGATAGTTTTGTTGACTGGATAAAAAACAAAAGCAACGATCAAAGTAAAGGTTTGACACCTGGCGGAGAAACCAGTGCGAGTCCGACAGCACATAATAGACGTCCAGCACGCGGAGTTCGTCATACCAGTCCACCATCGTCTGTTTGTAATCGTAAAGGAACCACACCCCGACCCACTGCATGGCCAGGCTCAAGACAAACACTATTCCAAAAGCGACATAGATAGCCTTTTTATTCCATCCATTTGGCAGAACTGATGCGCGTCCCCTGGTAGCCCAGGCCAGCACAGCCAGCAAGGGAAACAGCGGCGCAAGATAGCGCGGCCCCCACGATGGCCCACCAAAGGAAGGCAACAGGACAAGCCCAAAAAGAAAAAAGCTCACGCTCACCGTAGCGATCAGGTCGAGAGCCATGCGCTGCGGGGGACGATCTTGGTGCGATGTCGGCGACGCATAGACCAATCCTAACGACGCTAGTGGCAAAGTCGGGATCAATCCAACGATGGTTTCTGGAATGTAGCGATGGATGACAGCCAATATGGTGCCAGCCACTTGCAACAGCACACTGCCGACCACCAGCCAGGAGTGTCGCTGCAATTTCGCAAACCAGTTGACGACGATCACGCCGACAAACGCCAGAGCCAGAAAGACCCGTTCCAACCAGACCGAAGGGCTGTCTAGCGTCAAAGCCAACAGCACCCGCGCCTGACGCAAAATCACATTGCGCAAAGCCTCAGACATTGACGCTGCCCCCTGCCGATCGATCTCAATCGTCGAAGCGCGGACCGACAACGGGAGTATCTCTGCTGTTCCATAAACTGCCCATTGCTGAACCATCATCGCCGCAAACACCACCGCAGACCCGGCGGCTAGCGCCATCAGTCCCGGCCATATCATCCGCTGGCGCCAAAACACATATATATACGCTAATCCAACAGCAATGGTGAACAAATACATTTCAAAGCGCATCCACAGCCCCAAGCCGATAACCGCTCCGGCCAGGGACACTTCCCACCACTGAAATCGCCGCGTCTGCCGGGTCAGCAGATATACGATCAGCGTCGAACAAAACACGGTAGGCATATGATCCCAGGTGGTCAGGCTGAAAAAGAAGACCGGCGTGCATAGCCCTGCGATCAGCGGAACCACCCATGGATGTGGCGCCTCTATCAGACGGGCCAGTTGATAAGACAGCCAGATGATCCCCAAACCGGACAGCAAAGGGAGCACGTAAAAGGCATTCCATCCCAACAGGCGATACAAAGGCGCATTGACGAATATCAACACTGAAAGGTGAAAAGGCACGGGCTTTCCATCTATTAGCCGCACCCACTCGGTGAAAAAAAATGTCCCCTCCGGGTCAACATCATACCCGGGGTACTCGTAAGCCAGTCGCCATACGTCACCGCGTCGCGCTGCCGAAATGGCGGCTATGATTTTGTCTCCTTCATCGGGCGAAAAAAAGACGTGGCGGGGCAGCACGCCAAAAGAGAGCACACTATAGATCAGTGCCAGGAACGCCAGAATGATGGCGACTTTGTTCGTATCAGTTAAATTCCGCCATTTTTCAAAAAAGATCATAGACCATCAATCCGGTGCTTGCACTCGATACAAAACGGTATCGCCGCTGCGGGCCAATTCGATCAAGCCGTCGAACTGACCGGGGGCAAAACCGCCCAACGTGCGCTCCCAGATGCCGTAATAGACCACAGTCACGCCATACTGTTCAAGAATAGTCCGCCGCTGCTCGTCCGGCGTCTCGGCCCGAAAAAAACGCGCCACGTCGGTCAGCTTGGCCTGCGGGTCGAGGGTGGTGAACTGCTGTCCTGCCACCACCCGGCACAGCGCGTGCGCGGGCAGCACATTGCCGGTCTGGTACGCGCCCAGCACCACATCGTCAAAGGTCAGTTGCCCGGACAGATCGTCCATCGCCGTCAGCTCGGCATCTGGAAAGTAATACGGAAATCCTCGTTCGGTCAGGGCGATGCGCACTCCGATCAGGACGACCATCAATGTCGACGGCACGGACAGGATCAGTATCACCCGCCGCAGCGTCGCCGATGGGTTGGAACTCGATCGACGCAGCCAGACAAAGCGATCTCCCTGCGTCATCCAGGGCAATACTCCGCGCACCAGTCCTCGCGCGGCCAGCAAAGCGAGCGCGAAATGCCAACCGTTAGCCAATCGCCACTGAAATGGCACCGGCGCCCAGAGCAACGCCGCATTGATCAACGCCCACAGGGCCAGGAGCGCCCATTTTTCGTCGCGCGAGCGGACGGCGTCGATGCCGCCCCACAGAGCCAGCAGCAGCGGCAAGCCATACCCGGCGACCAGCCAGCCGGGGCCGGGCGTGGGGATCACATTCTGCGCGACGTGCGTGCCTCGCCAGAATGGATCAAAAAAGAACGTATTCGTATAATAAAGGACGAACGGCAACGGGACGATCCCGGCGATCAGGGCAGTGCACAAGATGCGCATCCATTGCGTGCGCTTGATCCACAACTGCCAGAGCACATATGCGCCGATTGTGGCATAAACCACCGGCAGCGCAAACGGATAGACCAGCCCCAATCCCAGCAAAATCAATCCGCAGGCGATAGCCCAGGCCCACCAACGCCGGCTCTCGACAGTTATAGCAAAGGCCAGCAACGCCAGCGCCTCCAGAGCGACCCCCAGTGCAAAGTGAGGCGCAGTAAAGATGGCCAAAAAAGAGCTTGCTTCCGGCAGCCGCAGATCGATCAACCGCGCTTGCCACGCTGCGACCGGGATCAAAGCCAACAGCCAGCCCAGCCCCGATGAAAAAGCGACCAGTAGCCAGGCTGTTCTCCGCTCGGCGGCAGTCTCGAACAGCCTTCGCGCCCACCACGCGGCGACGAACAAAAGGCACGCCCCGCTGGCCAACCGCGCCAAGTGGAACATCAACGCCAGATCGATCTGCAAGAGTCGGGCCAGGTGTCCCAATCCCAGGTACAGCGTGTACATCAGCAGCGGCGGCACCAGAGTTGGATCGAACGGCGGGCGGTAAAGCCATGCGCCACGCACGCCTTGATACATCGCCGCCAGGTAAACGCTTGCGTCATCCGGGCTGGCGATCCCGCCCAAAAAGCGCCAGCCGGGCGGAGGTACCAACACGGCGACGAGATAAGCTGCGCCCGACAGCCCCAGAGCGGCGATCCCGACGAACACTAACGGGCGAACCCGGCTCACGGCAGGTCCGCCCCACGCCGGGCAGGATTCGCCATCGCCGATACCTGCCGCAGAGATAACCCCAACTGGCCCAGGCAGAACAACCCCAGTGCCAGCGTCGTCACCCACTCCAGCACGTGATAGGTCAGCGCAAAGCCGATCCGCGTCTCCTCCATACCTACACCGAGTAGAGCCAGCCCTAACATATAAGCATATTCCATCGTCCCTACGCTGCCCGGCGCGGAGGGAATGGCCACGGCCAATCCGGCAAAGCCCATTAAAAAGGCCACGCCGGCTGCATTGACAGTCAAATGATAGGCACACAGTACCCAATAAGCGTAGAGCAAAAACAACCCCCAGGAAATCCACGTCCATCCGACAACTATCGCCGCGCGCTTGACGCTGCCCACAGCACGCACGCCCTGGACAAAGGCCTCGCCCAAGCCGGCGATTTTTTCGCCCCAGGCCGGCGAAAAGCGTCCCACCAGCCGGGCTGCCACGCCAGTCAGGCGATCGCCCCACAGGGCGATGACGAGCACGCCAGCAGCCAGCCCACCGACCATCGCCGCGCCCAACCAGAGGCCATACTCGCCGCCGAGGCCGCCCAATGCCCCCGATGTCATCCCCAGACTGAGCAGCAGCAGCACGGTCAACACGTCAAATACCCGCTCGACGGCCACCGTGCCCAACACGGCCGCCGTGTCGACACGCTCGCTCTGCCCCAACACATACGCCCGCACCAACTCACCTGCGCGCGCGGGCAACACGTTATTCGACACTAAACCAACCATAAATACGCGCCAGGACGTCCACAAAGAAACGAGCTTGAGTGGCAGCAGCACCGACCGCCAGCGCATGGCACGCGACAGGTATGAGGCCAACAGGCACACCCAGGCCAAAGCCAGATATCCCACCTGCGCCGTCTGTACCGCCTGCCAGGTCGCCGCCCAATCGACGCCGCGCAGGGCAAAAAACAGAAATACCGCGCTGATTGCAACACCAAGCCAAAACTGCCAGCGTTTCATCATCCAGTGTACTCCGGTCAAGACATCACACAACAATCATTATACCACAGAACCCCCCAAGACCTGAACCTGGCCGTACCCATTTGACCGCTCACCCTATTTCAGGGCAGATTGACCAAATAAAGTCTTGTGTGTATAATGACTATCGATGGCAACGCCAGGAAGTCCAAAAAGGTAAAGGATTTATGAGTGCGGTAGATGAAATCAAAGCGCGGCTCGACATCGCCGATGTGATCTCGAGTTATATCCCCCTCAAACGAGCGGGACGCAATTACAAAGGCATCTGCCCTTTCCACTCGGAAAAGACGCCCTCCTTTATCGTATTTCCCGAGACGCAGAGCTGGCACTGTTTTGGCGCGTGCGGCACCGGCGGCGACCTGTTCTCGTTCGTGATGAAATATGAAAACCTTGACTTTGGCGAAGCGCTCAAATCATTGGCGCAAAAGGCCGGCGTCACGCTCGAAACGCCGCGCCAGGGCGACCTCAAGCGACAAAAGCACCTTGAAAAACTCTACGACATTCACGCCACCGCTGCAGCCTATTTTCACGAGACCTTGCTCAAAAGCCCGCACGGACAGCCCGGACGCGATTATTCTGCACAGCGTGGACTGAATGAGGAAACGATCCAGCGCTTTCAACTGGGTTTTGCCCGTGACGACTGGCGAGCGTTGAGCAATCACCTGCTGGAGCGGGGATACGAGCGACAAGACCTGCTTGAATGCGGGTTGATCATCCCGCGCGAGGATGGCGGCTTTTACGACCGTTTTCGCGGCCGCTTTATGATCCCCATCCGCGACATTCGCGGGCAGGTGATCGGCTTTGGGGGGCGCGTCATCGGCCCAGGAGAGCCCAAATACCTGAACTCGCCGCAGACGCCGCTGTTCGACAAGAGCCACATCCTCTTTGGCATTGACCTGGCCAAAGGCGCGATCCGTGCGCGAAACCAGGTGGTCATCGTCGAAGGCTATATGGACGTGCTGCAAGCCCACCAGGCCGGCATCGGTAACGTGGTCGCCTCGATGGGTACGGCGCTGACCGAGCATCAGCTCAACCTGCTCAAGCGGATGACCAAAAACTATATTCTCGCCCTTGACCCGGATGCGGCGGGCGACCAGGGCACGCTGCGCGGGCTGGCCGTAGCCCGCCAAACGCTGGACAAAGCCGTGCCGATCATCAATTCGCGGGGCTGGATCAGGTACGAAAGCCGCCTCGACGCCGATATCCGGATCATGACCCTGCCGGAAGGTAAAGACCCGGACGACCTGATCCGTGAGACGCCTGAACTTTGGAATGCACTGGTCGAATCGGCCATGCCGGTGGTAGACTATTATTTTGACGTCATCACCGCCGATCTGGACACGCATACGGCCAAAGGCAAATCCGAAGCAGTGCGGCGGTTGCTGCCCATCCTGCTTGAAATTTCGGATCAGGTGCAGCAGACGCATTACATCCAAAAACTGGCCCGCCTAGTGCGTATGGAAGAACCGGCCATCCGGCGGCAGTTGAACGCCTTCGGCCAGACCCAGCGCAGGCGGCCCCTCGAACCCGATGGGTTCGAGCCGAAAATACAGGCTCCCGTCGCTCAAACATTCGCACTCGAAGAACAGTGCCTGTCCATTTTGCTGCGCCGGCCGGAATGGCTGGACAAGGCCAACAAAGTGCTGGCCGATCTGTCGCTGACGCCGCTGCAAGAGGATGATTTCGCCCAGGTCGAAAACCGGGCCCTTTTTGCGGCCTGGCAGCGCATCGAAACGGGGATGGATTGGCAGACCTGGGTCGATCAACTGCCGCCGCTGCTCCAGCTCCACCTGGATTTTTTGCTTGACAACGGCCTGGACGTTGCGAGCTTTTCAAGTTCGTCAAACTCGCGCGGACTTGCAGAGTCCGAGAGTTCGAACTCGCAGAGTTCGAACGAACTGGCTGAGCGCGACTTTGAACGCAACATTCTGCATCTGCGCCGCAAAAACATCGACCGGGTGATCCAGAACCTTCAGGTGTTGCAGGCTGAGTCGCTGGAACAGGGCGACGCCAGGGCCGTCGAATACCAGAGCACTGTGCTGGCCCTGCTGAACACCAATCGCTTCGGCCTCGACCGGGCGCTGCACGAGAATACCGCGCTGGGCAGGCGGCAAAAGCGCGAGCGCGTCGCATAAACGATACCTTGTATATGCAAATTCGACCAAACAGGCGAGAATGCAAACTGAACTTGTAGAATCAGATTCAAATAATATATTGGAAGAGCTGCAACAGCTTCCCCAGGTCAAGGCGTTGATCGCCAAGGCAACTGCGCAAAAGCAGATCGCTGCCGGTGATATCCTGACGATCCTGCCTGAAGAAGATTTTGACGAAAAGCAGGTCGATGCCCTGCACCGTCACCTGATCGCGCTGGGGGTGTCCATTGTCAACGGCGAAGAAGAGCAAGGAATAGAGCCTGAAGACCTCGACCTGTTCTCGATCGAGAGCGAGTTTGAGCGCGATCTGGAGCCGATCACCGAAATGTCGCCCACCGAACTAACCGGCGACCCTGTGCGCATGTACCTGCGCGAAATCGGCCGCGTGCCGCTGCTCGACCAGATCGAAGAGATGTGGCTGACGATGCGCGTCAGTGCGGCCCAGTTTGTGGTCACCTTGCTGGAAAGCCCCACCTCGCAGCGCCAGGCTGTGCGCCAATGGCGCGATCAGCTCGAAATGTTCAAGATCGAGCCACGCGCGCTGCCCAGGGAGATCGAGCCACCCCGGGAGCTTAACTATACTGTGATGGTTGGTGTTTTACTGGAGCAACTGAGCACCGAGTGGACGCTGTTCGATCGCATCTGTTCGCGGATGGGCGAGACGCCCCGTTCGCTCATTTCTGCCGTCGCACCCGACATCATCACCAACGCCTACGATACCTTTGTCCAGAGCTGGCAGGATTTGTTCAAGGTATGTCAAAAGCTTGCCATCCCCATTCCTGATCTGACGCCAATCCTGCACGATGCAGCCCACCTGGAGCAGGGCATCGAACGGACGCATTACCTGACCCACTATATCAACGAGCAGATCCCCGGCGAGAGCGAAGAAGCGATGGAGCGCCGCAAAGCCCTGAACGGGCGGCTTTTTAACCTCTATCGCGTGCTGTACATGATGCCGCCGTCGGCGCTGGCGAACCTAAATGCTTATTACGGGCAAAACCGGGATTTTCCCGCTAACGCTGTTTTCATCGCTCAACTGGTCGATATAGATGACGCCGTCCAGCACATTCTGGATATGTTTGACTATGCCTACGATGCCCGGCAGGCACTAATTCGCGCCAACCTGCGGCTGGTGGTCAGCGTGGCCAAACGCTATATGGGACGCGGCATCTCTTTCCTCGATCTGATCCAGGAAGGCAACATCGGTCTGCTGCGCGCGGTGGAGAAATTCGACTATACCAAGGGCTTCCGTTTCAGCACCTATGCGACCTGGTGGATCCGTCAGGCTATCAGTCGGGCTATCGCCGATCAGGCCCGCACGATCCGCATTCCGGTGCACATGGTCGAGACGATCAACCGTCTGATGCGCACCCAACGTCGGATGACCCAAGAACTGGGCCGCGAAGCGACTGCCGAAGAGATCGCTATCGAAATGGGGATGTTGAGCAAAGAGGATATGCGCGCCATCGAGGTCAGCGAGCAGGAAGGCATCATGCTCTCGACGACAATCAAGCGGCACATCAAACGCGCGGCCAACAAAGTGCGGCGCATCATTCGCATCTCGCAAGAGCCAGTGTCCATCGACATGCCTGTCGGCACCGAGGACAACAGTTCGCTGGGCGACTTTATCCCCGACGAATCAATGCCCTTGCCCTCTGAGGCCGCCTCTGATGAACTGCTACGCGAGCATATTCACAGCGTGCTCGATCAACTCAGTCGCCGCGAACGCGAAGTGCTGGAGATGCGTTTTGGCCTCAAAGATGGACAGTCGCACACCCTGGAAGAAGTCGGCCAGGCCTTTGGCGTGACCCGCGAACGCATCCGCCAGATCGAGGCCAAAGCACTGCGCAAACTGCGCCACCCGGTGCGCAGCCGCAAGCTGCGCGACTATTTGAACGAGTAGGGCAATTTGACGGATTACAAAAATCAGGTATAATACCTTCCTGTAAAAGGCATTCCTCGATAGCTCAACGGCAGAGCGACCGGCTGTTAACCGGTTGGTTCCAGGTTCAAATCCTGGTCGAGGAGTATAAGGTCAGATCCCCAAAAACGAAACCAGACACTACATCGTTAACGTACATCGAACATCAGATAACAAGATAGGGAACAACTGATCTAGGGCCATCAGTGTGCTAGCACACTGATGGCCTTTCCTTTTCAGGAGCGTTGATGTGCCGGCGTTTCTTGTAGGCCGGCAGGCCTGGCATTTGGAATCAAAAACACGTCGGACTCAAAAGGGATCATTGTGCCAGCGATTGCCTTTTTATGAGTAGAGCTGCGCAGCCGTCTGCCCATCAAACACACAGAACGGCGCGCAAAAAGGGAGCCAGAATGGTCGGCGATCTTTTGGAACAGCTAAAGGCGGTGGATCAAGCGGTTTTGACAGAGGCGGTCCGCAAGGCCCAGCAAGACCCGAATTTGGTGATCCTCGATTGGACGGTCGAGCCGATCGGTCACGAGATATTAACCGATACCACCACCGGCCTGTTTCGCTTCAACGGGCAGGGCCAGAGTGCGAAAGGGAACCGATCATGGACGGTGGTTCTGAAATGTATAAACAACCCCAAGCAGTCGAGCCAGCAGCCGCGCGAAGCGACATACTGGCGGCGGGAAGTCATAGCCTTCCAATCTGGCTTGCTGGAGGCACTGCCGCCCGGTGTGCGTGCCCCACGCTGCTATGGGATCATGGAAGATGAGGATGGGGCGTGGGTGTGGCTCGAGCACATCCAGGAATCGACCGGCAAGCAGTGGTCGCTGGAATATTTCCAACGCGCGGCCCGGCAGTTGGGGCGCTTCCAGAGCGCTTACCTGTGCGGTACTCTGCTCCCTGATCAACCCTGGCTCTGCGGGCCTTTTTTTGGCATCGGCTGGGCAGAACAGAATGGGTGGTCGGGTTTTATGAACCCCGAGTTTGAACAAAATGTCTGCAAGTCGCCGATTGTCCAGAGCACGCTAGATGACAAGCAAAAGTTGCGCGTGCTGCAACTGATCGTGGAAAACCTGCGCTTTGACCTTGTCAACACCCGCCTGCCGCAGGTGCTCTGCCATAATGATGTACACCGCAAGAATTTTATGTGGACACTTGCCCAAACTGGCGAGGAGGAGCTGATCGGCGTTGACTGGGCTTTCACCGGCCTAGGCGCTGTGGGCAATGACCTGGGAGAACTGGTTGGAAACAGTCTGTATTTCTTTGATTACGATCCTTACGATGTGGAAACGCTCGAAGCGGCCCTGCTGGAGGGCTATCTTGCCGGGATCGCCGATCATGGGGTAGGGATCGACCCGCGCCTGGTGCGGCTGGGTTACCTGATTTCGCTCTCATTCTGGATGGAATACCTGCCGGGTTGGACGCCATTCAGCCTGCCTCCAGATTCCGGAGACCATGTACAGGCCATGTATGGACACTCAGCTAGAGAAGTGCTGGCAAGCTGGGTTCATCTGAATGCGTTTTGCCTTGACCGGGTAGATGAAGCGCGAAGCCTGATCCAGCAACTTGGCCTGTAAACCGCAGGCGTCGGCCGACCGCCCGTGTTGGGCGGCTCTTTGCGCAGACACTGCTTCTCGAATGAGCCATAGGAGATCATCCGGTCGGCGCGTCGAGTTCGCGCATCGCTGAGGATGTGCTGCACGCACTCAAACACATCACACTTGTCGCAAGCCGCCGTGGCTCGCCGGTTTGACTCCTTGAGAGGTTGCCCTCATCGATCTGTCTGTACGGCTTCAGCCAGCAACGTCTCCAGCCAGACATCTTTTGACAACTCGCTGTCGAAAGACAGCGCGCTGTCTTTCCATCCCGGCAGCAGCCGGTCCAGCAACATGGCCTGGGCCATCCCGGTGTAGTAGAACCGCGTCTCGCCCTCTTGCGCGGCCTGGCG
>JAFGEY010000556.1 GCA_016931365.1 Anaerolineae bacterium | reverse complement strand
TTGTGCGTCGCCGTGCAGGCCGTGCAGTCGCTCAGCGACCTGCCCCTCATCGCCCAGGCTACTTTTGACGAAGACGGGCGCACCCCGCGCGGCCAGAGCGCGATCAAGGTCGTCGGCGCGTTGACCGACCTGGGCGTCGACGTGGTGGGGATCAATTGCAGCGTCGGGCCGCAAAAAGTGCTCGAAGTGGCCGGGCAAATGATTGCCGCCGGTGCACCCTATGTCTCAGCGATGCCCAATGCGGGAATGCCCACCCAATCCGGCGGGCGGCTGCTCTACCTGACCACCCCGGCCTACTTTGGCCGCATAACCTCGGAAATGCTCGCCCTCGGCGTGCGCATCGTCGGCGGGTGCTGCGGCACCACTCCCGACCACACGGCGGCGATGAAGACCGCCCTGGATGCATATTGCAAGGGCGCGCAAATTGCCGTTCCAATCGAGTCGATGCCCAGCCCGCGCGTGACCCTGCCCAAGCCGGAAAAGGGACACAAGGTCGCGCCAACCCAATTTTCACAAAAACTCCGGGCCGGCAAGTTTGTGACCAGCATTGAGCTGTCGCCGCCCAAAAGTTTCAAGACCGGTGCCCTGCTGCGCGCCGCCCAGCAGATTGCCGACAGCGGCGTGGTCGACGCAATCAATGTCACCGACAGCCCGATGGCCCGCGTGCGCATGAGCGCGTTGGCCGCCTGCTTTATGATCCAGGCTCAGACCGGCATGGAGACCGTAATCCATTTTACCACCCGCGACCGCTCCCTGATGGGCATCCAGGCCGACCTGATCGGCGCACACGCGATCGGCGTGCGCAACATCCTTGCTCTCACCGGCGACCCGCCCTCGCTGGGCACCGTCACCGAGGGCAGTTTTGGCTCCTCAAGCGGCGTGTTCGACGTCGATTCGATCGGTCTGGCGCGGATTATCGGCGAGATGAAAAAGGGGCAAGACCTGACTGGAACCGAGATAGGCGAACCGGGGGGATTCTGCCTCGGCGTCGCCGCCGATCCGACCAAGCCCGATCTGGAGGCTGAAGCCGCGCGCCTGCGTGCCAAGATCGAGGCCGGGGCCGAGTTCATTATGACTCAACCGATCTACGACCTGGACGTATGGCACCGCTTTTTGGCAGTTTTTGGCGCAAAAATCGAGATCCCGGTGTTACTGGGCCTTTTGCCCCTGCTCGGCGACCGTCACGCCGAGTTTTTGCACAACGAGATACCCGGCATCACCCTCAGCGAAGAGGCACTCGCGCGCATGCGCGCCGCCGGCCCCAATGGCCGCGCCGAAGGGGTCAAATTGGCTCAGGAGTTTTTGCTCCAGGCCCAAGATGAATTCCAGGGCGTCTACCTGATGCCATCGTACAACCGGGTTGAGATTGCGCTTGAAGTGCTGGACGTGCTCAAGTAATCTGCAACACGGAATACGCACTGCGTATTCCGTATCAAGCGACACTTGCAAGGAGTCGACTATGCCAACCGCCGTTAACCTGGGCTACCCCCGCATCGGCCCGAACCGCGAGTTCAAGCGCGCCGTCGAAGCGTACTGGCGCGGCAAAATCAGCCAGCAGGAATTGCTCGACACCTGCGCTGACATCCGCCATGACAACTGGCTGGCCCAACGGCAGGCCGGTATCGTGCACATTCCCTCCAACGACTTTTCGCTGTACGACCACGTTTTGGATACGACGGCAATGGTTGGCGCGGTGCCACCGCGCTACGGCTGGCGCAGCGACACGGTCGATCTCGATACTTATTTTGCGATGGCGCGCGGCGTCCAGACTGCCGGCCTCGACGTGCCGGCAATGGAAATGACCAAGTGGTTCGACACCAATTACCACTACCTCGTGCCCGAATTCTGGCCTGGGATGCAGTTCAAGCTGGCGAGCGACAAGCCGGTCGCGCAGTTTGAGGAGGCCAGAGACCTCGGCGTCCACACCCGCCCGGTACTGCTCGGGCCGATCACATTTTTGACGCTGGGCAAATCAACTGACGGTGCGCTTGATCCACTCGCCCTGCTCGACGGCCTGCTGGTGGTGTACGTGCAAGTCTTGCAACAGCTTGCCGACGCCGGCGCCGACCGGGTGCAGATTGACGAGCCGGCACTGGCGCTCGACCTGCCGCCGTCAACGCTGAAAACGTTTGAGACGGCCTACGCTGCGCTTTCTACCGCTGATGGGCGACTCAAGCTCCATCTGACCACCTATTTCGGCACGCTGGGCGACAACCTGAACACAGCCCTGTCGCTGCCGGTGAGCGCGTTGCACCTCGACTTGGTCCGCGCGCCGGAGCAATTGGCCCCGGCGCTGGCAGTTGCGCCGCCTACACTGTCGCTCTCGCTGGGCGTGGTTGACGGGCGCAATGTCTGGCGCACCGATCTGGCTCGCGCACAGGCGTTGATCGCGCAAGCTGTCGATGTGCTGGGAACTGAACGGGTGCTGATCGGCCCGTCTTGCTCATTGATACACAGTCCGGTCGATCTGAACGCCGAAAACGAGATCGACGCCGAGGTCAAGCCCTGGCTGGCCTTTGCGCGGCAAAAGCTGGACGAGATCGCCCTGCTCGCCCGCCTCGCCGACGGCGGAGTCGAGGCAATCCGCTCCCAATTCGAACAAAATCAGGCCGCCATCGCTGCCCGCCGTGCATCGACCAAGACGCACGCCCCTCAGGTGCGCGCCAGGATGGCCCAGATCACGCCCCAAATGGCCCAGCGGGCCACGCCGTACGCCGGCCGCAAAAAAGCGCAGCAGGCCTACCTCCACCTGCCGCCGCTGCCGACCACCACCATCGGTTCCTTCCCGCAAACCGGCGAGGTGCGACGCGCGCGCAGCGATTGGCTCAAAGGCAGACTGTCGACCCAAGAGTACGAGGACTTTTTGCGGCAGGAGATCGAGCGGACGGTGCGCTACCAGGAAGAGATCGGCCTTGACGTGCTGGTGCACGGCGAATTCGAGCGCACCGATATGGTCGAGTATTTTGGGCAACAGATGGACGGATTCCTGTTCACTCAGAACGGCTGGGTGCAGAGCTACGGCTCGCGCTGCGTGCGCCCGCCGATCATTTACGGCGACGTGCAGCGCCCCCAGCCGATGACCGTGCGCTGGTCCCGGTACGCCCAATCGCTGACCCCAAAACCGATGAAAGGTATGCTCACTGGCCCGGTGACCATATTAAAGTGGTCGTTCGTGCGCGACGATCAGCCCCGCGCCGACACCTGCCGTCAGATCGCGCTGGCCCTGCGCGACGAGGTACTCGACCTCGAAGCGGCGGGGATCAAGGTGATCCAGATCGACGAACCGGCACTGCGTGAGGGGATGCCGCTGCGCCGCGCCGACTGGGACGCCTACCTCGGTTGGGCCGTCGAGTGCTTTCGCCTCACCGCCGGCGGCGTGCGCGATGAAACACAAATCCACACCCACATGTGCTACAGCGAGTTCAACGAGATTATCGAGTGGGTCGGCACGATGGACGCCGACGTGATCAGCATCGAAAGCTCGCGCTCCAGGATGGACCTGCTCGGCGCGTTCGTCGATTACCGCTACCCTAATGACATCGGCCCCGGCGTGTACGACATCCACTCGCCGCGCATCCCGGCGACGGAGGAATTGGTGGAACTGCTGCGCAAAGCGCTCCAGGTGCTTTCGCCGGAGCAGGTGTGGGTCAATCCCGACTGCGGCCTCAAGACGCGCGGCTGGGCCGAGGTCAAGCCGTCGCTGGAGCGGATGGTCGAGGCGGCGCAAACCGTCCGCCAAGGGTTATAAAACTGAAATTATGCGGTCAAACGTCCAGCGTCAAACGTCAGGCTTGAAAATGCGAACCGAGTCCGATAACCCTGACGTTTGACGTTTCACGAAGGCGCTTGCGCCCCACGTTTCACGCTCAATGATCAAGGAGCAGGTTATGCCACTCACCGATCGCGTCGCCCGGCTGCGACAGCAAAGCCTCGACGCCGTGCCCGCCCTGTCGCCGGAACGGGCGTTGTTGATGACCGAATTTTATCGCCAACATACGGGCCTGATCTCCGCACCAATGCGCCGCGCGCTGGCCTTCCAATACTTGCTGGAGCACAAAACGATCTGCATCAACCCCGGCGAGCTGATCGTCGGCGAAAAAGGCCCCGCGCCCAAGGCCACACCGACCTACCCCGAACTGTGCTGTCACTCACTGCAAGACCTCGACCTCCTCGACGGGCGTGAAAAAATCCCGTTCAAGGTCAGTCCGGAGACGCGCGCGCTGTACGCGCGCGAGATCATCCCCTTCTGGCAGGGCAAAACGATGCGCGAGGCCATCTTTGCCCAGATGACGCCGGAATGGCAGGCCGCTTACGAGGCGGGCGTGTTCACCGAGTTTATGGAGCAGCGTTCGCCGGGCCATACCACGCTCGACGACAAAATCTATCACAAGGGAATGCTCGATTTTCAGGTCGAGATCGACGCCGCGTTGGGAGCACTCGATTACTTGAATGACTCAAATGGCTACGCGAAGGGCGAACAGCTCAAAGCAATGCACATCTGTGCCGGCGCGCTGATCCGCTTTGCCGAACGCCACGCCGAAAAGGCCCTGGCGCTGGCGGCGCAGGAACCCGACTTGCAAAGAAAGGCCGAACTGGAACGGATCGCCGGGGTGTGCACGTGGGTGCCAGCCCGCGCGCCGCGCTGTTTCTGGGAGGCGCTGCAAAGCTACTGGTTCGTCCACCTGGGCGTGACCAGCGAACTCAACCCCTGGGATGCTTTCAACCCTGGGCGGCTCGACCAGCATCTCTACCCCTTTTACCAACAAGGGCTGGCCGACGGCACGCTGACCCGCGCGCAGGCCGAAGAACTGCTGCACTGTTTCTGGATCAAGTTCAACAACCAGCCCGCCCCGCCCAAGGTCGGCGTGACCGCCGCCGAAAGC
>JAFGEY010000555.1 GCA_016931365.1 Anaerolineae bacterium | reverse complement strand
GGCCAGATAGTCAGGCCCGCGGAAGCGTTCGTCCTGCTCCCTGGTGGCACACGCACGCGAAAAGCAGGTGTAGCCCGCTGTGCTTGAACCCTCGCGTTCAATCTTTCGTTCTGTCATTGTTCAAATCCCTCCCCCAATGAACTTGGGCGGCCAGCCGTCGCGCAATGGGTGGACGAATGTCTCTCGACCCTGTTTGTACCGAAAGTCGCACACCTGGGCTCCTTCAGCGATCGTCTTGTAGCGCACCAACCCTCTACCAAAAGCCCGGCCCACGACATAGTCGCTGAGGCACATATATGGCGTCAGCTCGCCCGCGCCCTGGGCGTGATAGAATTTGCAGATGCCACATTCGGTGATATCCAGCCCATAGTCGAATGTCTCGCCGTCGCCCTCGACGAAGGTGCATACCCAATCATCTGGATAGCGCCGTTGTTGTGATTCCACGGCCGCTATCCGCAATCGCTCAACGTATCCTTTGCCGTATTTGAAGCTACCCACCAGGCGTAGCATCCACGCCGGATAATCGGCCATCGTCTCGTAAGTCTCGTAGATCATTCGCCCGGCCTGCTCGACGGTCTGCCCCAGAGACTTGAGTACCTGGTACACGGCCAGGTAGTAGACGCCGTAGGTCAGCCACTCGGTGAATATATTGGCCTCACCGCCAATGTAGGGTGCTTTTGGGAGCAGCCCCACATACACCTGCCGGATGTCCTGGACAAGTGTTTCGGCTCGGTTCTGCCCAAAGCGCATGCCCAATACTGTTTCCGTGCTGGTGTAAAAATCTGCAAGTGGATCGGGGTCTTTGTGCAGTGCGTAACTCACGCCACCGCCAAGTATGGCGACGCCGGCGGTCGCGGCAGATAGTTTGAGAAAGTTTCTGCGGTTGAGTTTCATCTTTACGATTCCCCCTGTGTTCTTTGGTTTACGGAGATCAGTGTCAGCCCCAAGTCGCGGATCTTGGCCAGGACGCCGTGCAGCGCGGCCTGATCCAGCACGCCGGAGAGGACGGTCTCGCCGCTCTTCTCCCTGCAAACGGCCACTCCCTCAAACCAGTCCGACCAATCGGCGGTCAGGTGGCCTGCAACCCTGATATCGTAGCGCTGTTGTTTCATCTCGGTGTCTCCTGCGACGGGCGTGCAAAATCTCGCCTCTGTTGGTTCAAGTATAGCCAATAGAGGCGGGTTTGTCGCCACACAAAAGAGCCAATTTGGGGATGTGGGGGGAATGACTCGAAAGTATTATTCGCGGAAAATGGGGAGCAGGCCGAGTTCGCGCGCCCGCGCGATGGCCTGTGTGCGGCTTTTGACATCCAGCTTGCCGTAGATGCTGCTGGTGTGCCGCTTGGCCGTATTCAGCGCGATGAAGAGCTTTTTGGCGATGTCCTCGTTGGAGAGGCCCTGGCTGATGAGGCGGAGGACGTCGTGTTCGCGGGGGGTGAGAGGGTCTGGGAGGATGGGAGGGTGGAGGTGTGGGGATGTGGGAGTGGGTTCTCCCATACGCCCACACGCCCATACTTCGAAAGCGGCAAGTAACTTGTTCACATATTCTGCGTGGGCGTCTTGGGACGCAGCTTCGCGCAGCAGCACGGCCATCGGCAGGCCCGCGTTGAGATATACTCGCACGTAACCCTCCGGCTCGGCCAGCGCCAGCGATCGCTCCAACGCAGTCAACGCGGCAGGCGTGTCGCCCACGGCATGCAGGGCCAGTGCCTCGAGCGCGCAGATTTCGATCACGTGCAGGAAAGCGCCGGCAGTCTCGGCCGGCCCCAGGAGCGGCCTCAGCACGGTAAGTGCTTCTTCTGCCTTGTCCTGGGCCAGGTACGCCCGCGCCAACATCGTCTGTAGGGTTCCGACAAAGGCGGCGGGCAGACGTTGACCACGCTTACCGGATGCAAAGGCGGCCTTTGTCCCCTCTACCCAGCGTATGACCTTGTCGGGTTCCCCTGCCTGCAGGTTGAGGCGTGCCTGCTGTGCGGCTAACCGGAAGTTGACCAGGGAGGTGTCGCCTTCCATAGCGCTGAATTGGCGGGCTTTTTCCAGCCTATCCCAGGCGCCCGCAATGTCTCCTCTGAGCTGAAAAAGATGCGACTGCGCAGTGTAGGCCTCGTTCAGCGTCTGGACGATGCCCCACTCGCGACATAGGGCCAGGGCCTTGTCCAGCAGGTCAGCGGCTTTTTCCAGGTCATTCCACTCGATATAGATGCCGGCCAATTCGACATAGCCGGCCGCGGCCAGGGGAGCCTGTGCCGCATTTTGCATCGCCATGTCGATCACCTGCTGGCAGGATTGGGCGGATGCTTGCAGACGGCCCTGGTGGTATTGCGCCAGCGCCAGTCCTTCAGTGGCCTGCGCGGCCAGAAAGATGTGTCCGTCCTCCAGCGCCAGGTCGCGCGCCCGGCCGCACACCCGGATTGCCGCTTCGATTTTGTCGTCCACGCTGTACATAAAGCCATGCGCGATCATGTCGATGGTATCCAGCAGGCGGGCCAACGCACGGCGCAGCGCGTCGTTTTCCGGCGACGGAGGCAGAGTTTCCAATGCCCGGCGACAATCTCCCAGGGCCTGTTGGGCAGCATCGAGGTGGCCGTTCATAAACAGCGCCCAGGCGCGATAGACCTGCAGGCGAGGGTGGGCATGCTGCACGGCTTTGGGCAGTGCATCCACCCAGCGCAACAGCGTCGTCAGCCGGGCGTCAAGCAGGCTGCTTCCGGCGGCACGCTCGGCAATCTCTGCGATGCGCTCGAAATCGCCCGCTGCCTGTGCGTGCTTGACGGCCAGCTCGAGGAAACCGTTTTCCGCGTGCCATTGACTGGCGTGGTGGTGCAGATCAAGAACTTGATCGAGCGGCATGGCCTGTCCCAGCCGTTTGCGCAGCAGGTCGGCGAACAAATGGTGGTAGCGATACCAACGCTGTTCGTCATCCAGCGGGACGATAAAGAGGTTGTCTCGCCGCAATCGTTCCAGCATTTCCATACCGTTCTGCTCCCCCGTCAGACCATCACACAGCGGCGCGCACAGCCGGTCGAGAATGGACGTCTGGAGCAGGAAGCGCTGTATCGGCTGCGGTTGGCGGTTTAGGACATCCTCGATCAGGTAGTCGAGGATGTAATGGTGACCGCCGGTGAACGCTTCCACAAAGGCGTGCGCGTCCTGTCGCCCCTGCAGCGACAGCGCCGCCAGATGTAACCCTGAGACCCAGCCTTCGGTGCGGGCTTCGAGCGCGGCAATATCCGCCGGCCGCAGCGCCAATC
>JAFGEY010000554.1 GCA_016931365.1 Anaerolineae bacterium | reverse complement strand
TCGATGCCGCTGTTGCTGAACGTCTTGAACGCATCGGCCGGGCTGCTGACGATCGGCTCGCCGCGCAGGTTGAACGAGGTGTTGAGCAAAATCGGCACGCCGGTGCGCTCACCAAACGCCGCGACGAGATCGTAATAGCAAGGATTCCACGTGCGGCGCACGGTCTGGATGCGCGACGTGCCGCCCTGGTGCGTTGTCGCCGGGGTGATGTGCTGCCTGTCGGGCGGCACATCAAAGACCATCAGCATGTAACGGGGCGGATAGTGCCGTTCCGGTTCGTCGACGCCGTAGAATTCGGCGGCGTGTTCCTCGAGCACCACCGGCGCAAAGGGACGGAACGGCTCGCGGAACTTGATCTTGGCATTGACGATGGCCTTCATGTCCGCCCGGCGCGGATCGGCGAGGATGCTGCGGTTGCCCAGCGCGCGCGGCCCCCACTCAAAGCGCCCCTGGAACCAACCGATCACCTTGCCCTGCTCGATCTCGGCGGCGATCTGTGCGCACAGCGCGTCGTCGTCTTCAATGGAGCAATAAGCGATTCCATTGCTATCCAGAAAGGTCTTGATCTCGTCCCGGCTGTAGCCCTGCCCCCAGTAGGCGTGCTCCATCACAAAGCGGCGCGGCTGCTTGAGCAGCATATGGTACACGTACAGCGCCGCGCCGAGCGCGCCGCCGGAATCGCCCGCCGCCGGCTGGATGAACACCTCTTCAAAAGGTGTCTCACGCAGGATGCGCCCATTGGCGACGCTGTTGAGCGCCACCCCGCCGGCCATGCACAGCTTGGTCAGCCCGGTCTTTTCATGCAGGTGGTTGACCATCTTGAGCAGCACATCCTCGGTGGCGCGCTGGATGCTCGCCGCCACGTCGGCGTAATACTGGTTTTTGACCACCGCCGGATCGCGCGCGTCGATCCCCGGATCGGTGTCCACGGTGAAAAAGTCGGACTCGGGCACGCGCGGCTCGCCAAAAAGCCGCACAAACCGGGGGCCAAAGCTCTGCGTCGCTGAATAGTGATAGCTGAAATAGTCCATGTCCAGGCGGAACGAGCCGTCATTTTCCACCTTGAAGGTCCGGTAAACCTTGTCCAGGTAACGCGGCTCGCCGTAGGGAGCCATGCCCATCACCTTGTACTCGCCTTCGTTGACCTGGAAGCCCAAAAAGGCGGTAAAGGCCGAATAGAGCAGGCCGATCGAGTGCGGGAAGCGCTGCTCGGCAAAAAGCACGATCTCGTTCTGACCGCCGTCGGCCCACGAGGCGCGGCCTCGGCCCAGTGTGGTCGTTGTCCACTCGCCCACGCCGTCGACGGTGAGAATGGCCGCTTCTTCAAAGGGCGAGCAAAAGAGTGCGCTGGCCGCGTGCGACATGTGGTGGTCGGTAAAGAGCACCTTGTCCTCCGGCACGCCGACCTTTTCGGCCAGCAGGCTCTTGATCCACAATTTCTGGTCGAACCAGGCCACCATCGCCTCGCTAAAGGCCTGCCACGAGCGGGGAAAGGTGCCCAGCGATGACATCAGGATGCGTTCGAATTTGATCAGCGGCTTTTCGTAAAAAACGACGTGGTCGAGATCATTGGCCGTAATGCCGGCCTGCTGCAAGCAAAAAGCGATGGCCCGCTCGGGAAAACCGCTGTCGTGCTTGATCCGGCTGAACCGTTCCTCGTCGGCGGCGGCGATCAGTTGACCGTCCTGGATCAGTGCGGCAGCAGAATCGTGATAGAAAAAGGATGTGCCGAGGATGTACATTAAAACTGGCTCCTCATCTGGTCGAGGTCGGCTGTGGGTTGGGCGCGATCCAGCCAAAATGACAGTTTTTTACGAGATTTGAGGTGCAGCGGATCGGCAAACAGACGCACCAACAGGCCAAAGGGGGTGACGATGCCAAAGTAGAAAAAGGCCAGCAGCACGCGGCCCTGGAAATTGCCCATCTTGAGTGCGAACCGGCTCCAGCCCTGCCACAGGCGCTTGAAAAAGCCACTTGCCGGCGCCGGCGCGGGCGTCTTGTCGACGGGTAGCGTGGCGCGCCGCGCACCGGTCCAAGCCCCGGCGACCAGCCCGGCGGCGAGCATCCAGACCCCAATCGACAGCCATTTGCCGAGTATAGGCTGCGTCAGCAGTGCGACGATCCACAGCGCGACGATCAGGCCCAGGTCGAGCAGTTTGGGCAAGGCCCCCCGGTCGCGCGCGCCAATGGTCGCACCGACCGAATAACCGACCAGAACGAGAAAAATCAGTGCAACGATGTGCATCAATACATCCTTTTAGAACATATAAGTTGGAAAGAAACCAGGGTTTTGCCAAAACCCTGGTTTCCTTTCTAGAATAGAGTATACATAAACGGCGCCAGCGCCGATCCCTGCGCCGCGACGAGCAAAATGACAAGGACGATCAGCATCACGATCATCGGGATCAGCCACCACAATTTGCGCTTCCACAGGAATCTGAGCAACTCGCCCAGAATGCCCATCCTGGATAGAAGTCCTTTGCCCCAACTTGAAGTCATTGATACCTCACTATATCATCTTTTATCAACAAAAAACTTGCCGGGTTGGGCTGTTGCCCAACTCGGCAAGTTTACTCTAGGCAGGCTTCCGTGTCAAATTGCCCTATGTCGCGCCCACGGTGCGATTTCGCGGCGGCACGCGCCGCTGTCTGAACAGCATGGCAGCCAGCAGGCCGGCCAGCGACAGCACCGATCCGATCACACTGCCGATCACCAGCCAGCGCAGGTGAGTCTGGCGTTGCACCGTGACGCGCAGCGCATCGACGCGAAGCTGCTCGCCAAGCGCGCGTCGATAAACCAAGCGGGGTTGTACCGGCACCAGGGCTTCGCGGAGCAAGCGCACCAATCGCCGCAGTTCGAGCACGCGATCCTCAAAAGTGCGCCCAACGCCATAACCGACCCTGTCTCGCGCTGCACGCCCGATCTCCGATCCTAGCTTGCGCACAAAATCGGCACGGGGGATGACACGAGCTGCTTTGGAAAATGCAGACAAAGGCTCATCCCAATTGTCGTTCGCCATTCAAAAACTCCTCATCAGATGCTCGTTCTTCGGCCCACTGCTCGCGTAAGGCCAGCAGTGTGCGGTGATACAAAGACTTGATCGCTCCCTCGCTGCGCCCCATAATCTGCCCGATCTCCTGGTTGCTCAACTGGTTGACGAACTTGAGAATCACCAACTGCTGCCTGTCTTCAGGCATCCGTCGAATCAGTCGCAAAAGCAACCGGTGATCGTCCTGATGTTCGAGCGACTTTTCGGGAACGTCGCCCGGATGCAGGAGCGCCGATGTGGTTACATCATCGAGATTGATCACTTGACGGCGGCTTTTTGCGCGATACCAGTTCGCCACCAGATTGTGAGCGATGCGATACAGCCAGGCCGAAAAGGGCAGCCCCCGGTCGACATAGCGATCGATGTGGGTTAGCGCCTGGTAAAAAGCTCTGGCGGTCAGGTCTTCCGCGTCGTAATGATTGCCCGTCCGGTAATACATATAGTTGTAGATTTTATCTACATACCGTTCATAGAGTTGACCAAAGACATCGGCATCTTGTTTGGCCTGGGCAACCAGTTCCGCATCAGAAACCTGATCAAGCTGAGTTAATGCATCGATCGTTAGTGACGTATCGCTCACCAAAAGCCCCGTCCTGCTTTGTAGAACACCTTGAGAAACAGTGGGTTACGGGCTACAAAGCACCCAATGTAGAGTATGAATATCAGTGCACGGTTCAGGATTGTACCCCAAGCGCCTTGATTTGTCAATGACCGTTTTGACAAGGGCGTATTTCAATCTGGGGGCGAGTTTCAGGAGTGGAGGCTTCAGCCGGTCATCCAGTATCATAGCGCATCATAGCGCATCCCCAACCGGCTAAAGCCTCGACTCCGGCGGCCAAAAGTTGTAGGGGCACTCTCGCGTTTCCCCCAAAAAGAAAT
>JAFGEY010000553.1 GCA_016931365.1 Anaerolineae bacterium | reverse complement strand
TAGCGGTCGATTTCCAGCGAGCGCAGCCCTTTTTGCAGCGCTTCCTGAAACGTGCGGCCAATCGACATCGCCTCGCCGACCGATTTCATCTGCGTGCCCAGCGTGGGGTCGGCACCGGGGAACTTTTCAAAGGTCCAGCGCGGCACCTTGACCACCACATAGTCAATCGTCGGCTCAAAGGAGGCCGGGGTGACGCGGGTGATGTCGTTGCGGATTTCGTCCAGCGTATAGCCAACGGCCAGCTTGGCGGCAATCTTGGCGATGGGGAAACCGGTGGCCTTGCTGGCCAGCGCCGACGAGCGCGAGACGCGCGGGTTCATCTCGATCACCATCACCTGCCCGTCGCGCGGGTTGACCGCGAACTGGATGTTGGAGCCACCCGTCTCCACGCCGATGCGGCGGATGATGCGTGCCGACATGTCACGCAGGCGTTGGTATTCACGGTCGGTCAGCGTCTGCGCCGGAGCGACGGTGATGCTATCACCGGTGTGGATGCCCATAGGATCGAAATTCTCAATTGAACATATTACAATAAAGTTATCCGCTAAATCGCGCATCACTTCGAGTTCAATCTCTTTCCAACCGATCACCGACTCTTCGACCAGGACCTGATGGACGGGGCTGGCGTCGAGGCCGCGGCGGACGATGTCGCGGAATTCCTCGATGTTGTAGGCGATGCCGCCGCCAGTGCCGCCGAGGGTAAACGAAGGGCGGATGATCGCCGGGAAACCAGTCTCGCGCGCCACCGCCTCAGCTTCCTCGACCGTGTGCACTGTTCCACTATGTGGAACCTGCAAGCCGATCTCGATCATGGCATCCTTGAACAACTGGCGGTCCTCGGCCACGCGGATGGCCCGCCACCTGGCGCCGATCAACTCGACATTGTAGCGATCCAGCACGCCTTGCTCGGCCAGGTCAGAGGACAGGTTGAGGCCGGTCTGCCCGCCGACGGTGGACAAAATCGCGTCCGGCCGCTCGCGGGCGATGATTTTCTCCAGCACCGGCACGGTCAGCGGCTCGACATAGGTGCGGTCGGCCATTTCCGGGTCGGTCATGATCGTCGCCGGGTTTGAGTTGACCAGCACCACGCGGTAGCCCTCTTCTTTGAGCGCCTTGCAGGCCTGCGCGCCCGAATAGTCAAACTCGCAGGCTTGGCCGATGACGATGGGGCCGGAGCCAATGATCAAGATAGAGTGAAGGTCGGTTCGTTTGGGCATACAAGATACTCCGTCTTTAACGTCCCCAAGAAACTGTTTTTCCGGCGCAAACCCGCAAAAACCTCCGGGAGGGTGAGCAGTTGCACAAAAAATGCTCCGTGATCAAAAATCTTTCCAGTCCCATCGCTTCGGCCAGCCGGATCGACGGCAGGTTGTCCTCATACACCTGGTAGCGCGGGACGAGGCCGCGTCCAAGCAATTCGTTCAACGCCGCCGCGACCACACGACGGGCAAGCCCCCGGCGGCGGTGGCTGGTGATCGTATGCACACCGGCAATCTCCCACACAGTGCCGTAATTGGGAAAACAAAAGCAGGTCGAAACCGGATCGCCTTGTTCGTACACCGTCGCCGCGAATGTGCCCCGGACAAAATAATCCGCGACCTCTTCACCCGAATAGCCATTGGCGGCATAGAGGGGCAAACAGCGGGCATCGAGACGATCGGTGATGCATACGTCCGCAGTCGATGGCAGGTTGGAAATCTGCTCTACCGGGCGAATGCCCGTATAAGAAATATACGCTGTTTTGCGTTGAAGAGCGAATTCCGATGACATAACTGCTTGGGCCGGCGAATCGATCAATTTGAACACCAGGTCGCAGTCGGTGGGAATGTATTCAAGCAGAGCCTTCGCCGCACGCTGATCGGTCACCGTGGGCAAAACAACGTATTTTGTCGTCGGATAGGTCTTCGCGTCGAACGGCGAGGCCTGGGTCTCCAAAAGCAGCAGCACCCCCTCCGACAGCCCATCGGCGAAATGCCAGCCCTGGATGGCACCGGGATATGCAGCCAGCATTTTCAGATGGACAATGTGGCGCAAAACGTCACGCTGGAGAAATTGAGTCACGAGTTCGTTCATTGCGGCGACCGGACCAAGGTGCTTGTGCCAGGCATATCAACGCCCGCGCAGTACGTCGGCGGGACGGGCCGTTTGGACTAGCGGCGTCAGCCGCTCCAACTGCTGGCGGTCGAGCGTGATCAGGATGGTGTTATATTGCTGGGCCACCACTTAGGGTTCGTAAATCTATAACTTCCTGCACTTGACGCTCAAAGCCCCGTCCCCGGGGCGTTTACGCAGGAACTTGATCTTTTATGATCCCTTGGCGACGGATCATGTCCAGCACATCCTGTGTGGACAGATCGGCGGGCCAGTGCTCGCGCAAGTCCTGTGCCAATCGCTCGTATTGCTCCCACGAATTGGAAATCACCCGCTTGCCGGCCTGTACCATTTCGACTTCGGCCTGCGCGGCGTTGAGCGGCAGCAGCACCGCTACCGGCCGCCCCTGGTAGGTGATCACGTACTCGGCCTGTTCCTCACGCACCCTGCGAATCAATTCGCTCGCCTGCTCGCGCAACTCACGCACTCCGATCAATGCCATCTTGACTCCTATGACCTCAAATATAGTAACAATTGATACTACATTTCATCACACAAACGGCAAACGTCAAACACGGCGCACCCCACGCATCAGGTCGACAAACTCGTCAAACAACGGATCCGCGTCATACGGGCCGGGCGCAGCTTCGGGATGGTATTGGACACCAAAGGCTGGTAAAGAACGATGTTTCATCCCTTCCAGCGTGCCGTCGTACAGATTCAGGTGGGTCACCTCTATCTCCCCGGACAGCGAGTCGGCGTCGATGATGAAATTGTGGTTCTGGGCCGTGATGGCAATCTGCCCGCTGCGCAGGTCTTTGACCGGGTGATTGCTGCCGTGATGGCCAAACTTGAGCTTGTGTTTTTTCCCGCCCAGCGCCAGCCCCAACACCTGATGCCCCAGGCAGATGCCGAAAATCGGCACCCGACCCAGCAGCGATCGCACCGCCTCGACCATATAGGGCACGTTTTCGGGGTCGCCGGGGCCATTGGCGAGAAACACGCCGTCAGGGTCGAGCGCCAGTGCCTCTTGCGCCGGGGTGTGTGCGGGCACCACCGTCACCCGGCAGCCGGCGCCGACCAACTGGCGCAAAATATTGCGCTTGATGCCGCAGTCATAGGCAACGACGTGCAAAGCGCGCTTGGCAAATTGCGATTTGCCGTTTGCGATTTGCCTCTTGCGATTCGTGCTTTGCCATTCTTCTCCCAGCATCTCGGTCCACTCATACGGCTGTTGGCACGTCACCTCGGCCACCAGGTCTTGCTCGGAAGTCGTCGGTACAGCGAGTGCCTTTTGCCGCAAGGAAGCGGGATTGAGATCGACAGTCGAGACAACGCCGCGCAGCGCGCCAAACTGCCGCAGGTGGCGAGTCAGCGCGCGGGTGTC
>JAFGEY010000552.1 GCA_016931365.1 Anaerolineae bacterium | reverse complement strand
GAAACCGGCTGGATCGACAAAGAGAAAAACGAGATTATGGACCTGCTGATCACCCGGGGCGCTATCTCGTCGGTCGCCGAGGTCAACGGCGCGGCGGAGTGCCTGGTGCTGCGCACGCCGGGCACTATTCGCTATCTCGACGCCGACCTGCCCTTTGCCGGCGTCACCGGCGTGACCACCAGCCGCATCGCCCGCAAGCAGGGATTTGCCTCGCGCCTGACCGCCCAGGTCATTGCCGAGGGGGTTGCCGAGGGCGCAGCGGTATTCGGCCTGGGCATGTTTGAACAGGGGTTTTACAACCAGCTCGGGTTCGGCACCGGCGCATACGAGCACTGGATCAGCTTTGACCCCGCCCGCCTGCGCGTCGACGTGCGCGCGCGCGTCCCCCAACGCATCACCGCCGACGACTGGGAAAAGGTCCACGCCGCGCGGCTGGTTCGCCTGCGCGGGCACGGCTCGTGTAACCTCACCCCGCCCGAACTGACCCAGACCGACATGCGGTTTGCCGACAAAGGCTTTGGCCTCGGCTATTTCGACGACGCGGGCCAGATCACTCACCACCTGTGGTGCAACTGCCGCGACGTCTCCCACGGCCCGTACTGGGTGGAGTGGATGAGCTACCAGGATTACGGCCAGCTTTTGGAGTTGATGGCGCTGCTCAAAAACCTGGGCGACCAGGTACACTTGATCGAGATGCAAGAGCCGGCCGGCATCCAGCTTCAGGACTTGATCGAACAGCCGTTCAAGCAGCAGCACATCACCGAAAAATCGCGCTTTGAGGCCAAATCAAAGGCCATCGCTCATTGGCAGGTGCGCATCTGCGATCTGCCCGCCTGCCTGGATAAGACGCACTTGAATGGGACGCCGCTGCGCTTCAACCTGACCCTGAGCGATCCGGTTGCCCGGCTCTTGCCCGACGCGCCGTGCGGCGCCGCGTCGTGGCGGGGTGTGAGTGGAGAGTACGTGGTCGTGCTGGGGCCAGAATCGAGCGCCAAATCAGGGCGGGATGAATCACTGCCCACCCTGAAGGCCTCGGTGAATGCTTTTTCCCGGCTCTGGCTGGGCGCGCTGCCGGCTACCGGCCTGGTCGTCACCGACGACCTCGCCGGGCCGCCCGAGTTGTTGAACCAACTCGATGACCTGCTGCGCCTGCCCCGGCCCAGTTATGCGTGGGAGTTTTAAAGCACGGACAGAATCGTTCATTGTGTATTTTTTCGCGCGCAAAGCGCGCGAAAAAATACACAAATACATACTTATTCTCTCGTTCCGATCACCGGCACGGGGAACTGCCGGCACAGCGTTCCCACCTCGGTCTGAATCTCCTTGAGCATCTCTTGATCCTCCGGATTGCGCAGCAGCCTGCCGATCATCCCGGCGATGAACGCCATTTGCGGCGTGCCCATCCCGCGCGTCGTCGTCGCCGGCGTGCCGACGCGGATGCCGCTCGTCGTCAGCGGCGGTTGAGGGTCGTAAGGAATCAAGTTCTTGTTCACGGCAATGCCCGCATCTTCCAGCACCGCTTCGGCTACCTTGCCGGTGAGGTTAAAGGGACGCAGGTCGACCAGCATCAGGTGGGTGTCGGTGCCGCCGGAGACGATGCGAAAGCCCTCTTGTTGCAGCGCGCGAGCCAGCGCCTCGGCATTGCTGACCACCCGGCGCGCGTACTCGGCAAATTCGGGGCGCATCGCCTCGCGCAGGGCCACCGCCTTGGCCGCGATGACGTGCATCAGCGGGCCACCCTGCACGCCCGGAAAAACCGCCTTGTCGATCTTTTTGGCCAGTTTTTTGATGCACAAGATCATCCCGCCGCGCGGGCCGCGCAACGTCTTGTGCGTCGTCGTCGTCACCACCTGGGCGTGCGGCACCGGCGACGGGTGGACGCCGGCGGCAACCAGCCCGGCGATGTGCGCCATATCGACCACAAAATACGCCCCCACCTCGTCGGCAATCTGGCGCATACGCGCAAAGTCGATGATCCGCGAATAGGCGCTGGCCCCGGCGAGCAGCACTTTGGGCCGGTGCTGGAGCGCCATCTCGCGCACCTGATCGTAATCGATGCACTCGCTCACCGGATCGACGCCGTAATGCACAAAACGGTACAACAGGCCGGAAAAGTTGATCTTGTGCCCGTGCGTCAGGTGACCGCCGTGATCCAGGCTCATCGACAAGATGGTATCGCCCGGCTCCATCAAGGCCAGGTAGGCCGCCGCATTGGCCTGCGACCCCGAGTGCGGCTGCACATTGGCGTGTTCGGCGCCAAAGAGCGTGATCGCTCGCTCGACAGCCAGCCGCTCGGCGATGTCGACAAAAGAACAGCCGCCATAGTAGCGCTTGCCGGGATAGCCCTCGGCGTACTTGTTGGTCAAAATCGATCCCTGCGCCTCCAGCACGTCCATGCTGACCGTGTTCTCGGAGGCGATCAGTTCGAGTGTCTCCTGCTGGCGCTTGCGCTCGGCCATAAACATGCGAAACAGGATCGGGTCGGAGCGGGCCAGCCCGCCGCGTATCCCCACACGCTCGCTTGCCTCGATCTCCCGGTCGGAAATCCCCCACAACTGCTGGATATCTTGCCAGATGGCCTCGCCGGCCCGGTCGGTTTGTTGTTCGTCTTGTTGCATGGCAATCCCTCGTGATGTATTCGAGCAAAAAAACACCGCAGAGATACAACAACTCTGCGGCGAGTAAAATGGGCCCTGCTGGATTCGAACCAGCGACCAACCGGTTATGCATCCCACTACGGCTTTCGCCGCCCCTT
>JAFGEY010000551.1 GCA_016931365.1 Anaerolineae bacterium | reverse complement strand
GCCCCGCGCACAGGCAAATGCCCACGTCGCGGTTGGCGTGGACGGAGAGGATGGGGATGCCTGCGCGGTTCAGCCGCCCGGCCAGCGCATCGACGGTGTAGCGGCGGCTCTGCGTCCAGGACTCGAGCCGGCTTGGACGATCGTCCCTGGGCGGCGTGCGCGCGTCCCACTCGGCCAGGTTTTGCAACTCAAAGCCATCGACGACGCCGGCATCCAGGAAGCGCCGGCACAACTCGATCGTCGCATCGAGGTCGTAGTAAGGCTTGCCCAGCACCTTGACCAGCGGCGCGGGGGCCAATGAGATGAGATTATTCACTCGTTTATCGCTTATTTTCATCGAGATTCAAATATTGCCAACTTGAACTCGTGCTCGATGTCATCGACGGCGTCGATGCTGTACAGCCATGACTGTTGAGACACAATCGGTGTACATGGGCCCAAGGTGCACAGGGTGATCGGGTGATCTTTAGCCACCCGGTGCAGGCGCTCTAGCACCACCCTCAAGAGCGAGCCGGTAAAGGGCGTGAACATGTAAAAGACCGTGCCATCCTCGTAAGCCAGGTCGCGCGCGTCGGCACAGACAAATTCGACGCCGGACAGAGCAAAGCGTTCCGCGCTGCGTTGGGCATACTGGCAAAAGGCGGGCTGGACTTCGACTCCCTTGGCGCGCACGCCGCTGAGCAGGTGCACCAGGATCGCTGCCTGACCCAGTCCCGAACCGAGGTCGTAAAATACATCGTTCGCCAGCGGCGAACGCCCATCCATCGGCACACGGTCGACCAGCTCCAAAAGGGCGCAGGCGGGCGTGGGTTCGAGATGGATCATCTCATTTGTGCGCTCGCGCGTCTCGCTCGGTGCGGGTTCGCTCAGAAACAGGCCGGCGGTCAGCACGTCGAGGCCGTCGAAATCGTAATGCGCCTGCCGCGCCGCGCCGTCATAGTCCGTATAGCGGCTCAATTCGCGCCGCAAGCGCGCCCCGCGCCACTCACCGGATTGAATCAGCGCCCGAACCGTGCCGAACACGCCTTGATCGATCCGCTCCCAGCGCCGCTGCAAGGCATCGGCCTGCGCTGCTAATGCGATCTTGGCCCGGTGATCAGGCAAAAAGTGAATGCCTTCGCGCAAAAAGCGGAGCGTGTCCAGCGCTTCGGCGCGCCCGTCGAGGTTGGTTTCGACCTCCAATTTTTCGTTGGCTTGCAGTGTGTCGAGCACGCTGCGGATTTCGTCGGCGTCCATTGCGAACCTGACTGCCTCACTGAGTCTATGTCGACAGACGCGGCTCAAGCGTGCGACGAAACGTTGAGCGCGGTGCTGGCCACAAAGAGCACGGCATAGACGAACCACAGCGGCCGCCAGACCGTCGCCAGCGGCCACCAGTAGAACATCTGGGTTGACGTATACAGCGGCACGTAAGGGATGAACACCGGCCACCGGATCGGCGAGCGCCACTCGACCGGGCGGGCAATGTCCACGATGTAGCCCCATATCGTCCAGGCCGCGTAGATAAATCCGCCCAGCCACAGATGCCACGACTTGCCGCCGATCAAAAGCAGCACACTGACCACAACTGCCGGCACGGCCAGTGCATAGACGATCCAGCCCCAGCGCAGGGCCGCGTCAAAATTCCATTTCCTGACCGCAAAATAGATCAACAAGACGATCTGGATGAAAAAGGAAGTAGCGGCAAATAAATAGTCGTGGTGATCCAGGGTGGACATATTAACCGCCGTTCATCCCTTCTATCCTGCGGCGAATACGGACGGCTAGAGATACCCGCTCCTCTTCAGGTATTCTCAGTGGGTCTTGCCGAATGGCTGTAATTTGCTGCTGCCGGTAAGGGACACCAGGCGGCAATGGTGCGACGTGCCAGTGAACGTGTGCATTCCCCTGGTTGCTGCCAAACGCATAGAGATACACGCGCTCTGCCCCCACTTCTTGCCGCACTGCCTCAGCGATACGATAGAGTCTTCGTTGAAGATCAATGTACTCCTCAAGGGTGAAATCAGCCGTCACCTGTTCTTTGTGCACTTGCGGCGCAACCAACGTATGGCCGTACAGCGGCGGATACTTGTCGAGGAAAGCAATTGCAACCTCATCTTCGTAAACGATATGGGCGGGATAGTCAGGATTCCGCGCGATGATCTCGCAGATGAAGCAGGGCCCCGTTTGCGCTCTGAGATGATAGGCATCGAAATCAATCTTGAAACGCTCGAACATTCGTCTCTCCTATCATATTGCAGGTTGGCAATTAACCCACAAATATCTTCCCCGGGTTAAAAATCCCATTCGGGTCGAACGCCGCCTTGATCCGCCGCGGCTACCCAACGACCTGGAACGATTGCCCCAACGGTTGAAAATCGGCCAACTCTTGTCGTTCAAGCCGTTGGCGGATTTGCTCGAACCGCTTGACCGTCTCGACCGCGTATAATCGTTCGCCACATTTCAAGCAAACCTCGGCCGTCACCTCAACAATAGCAGTGTGTCTGCCTCCGCGCAGCAATTTCTCCACCGTTTTTTCTACCATCTCTCCACCGCACACGAGGCATTTGTCAACCTGAAAGGCCATTGCCTGACGGCTGATTTCGTCTCCACTCAAACCGGCAAACAGCGTTTGCCGCCATTGAGTATAGTCAAATTTTTCCCGTTGGATCAACGAGATAAATCGCTCTGCTTCAACTAGCCCCAAATGCTCGGCCAAGATTTGTAGCCCCAAAACCTTGATCTCTGTATCCACTTTTATTGTCATATTGAAACAGCAATTGTCAAGATACAAACGCACCATTTTGGGGATGGTTCATTTTGCAGAGAAAATAGGGTAACGGTTTCGTAGGGGCGATGCATTCAAAAAAACGAGCGCTCGACAAATTATGTAAAATGATGTAATATGACGAGCTTTCAAACACATCCAAGGAATGCATCGCCCCTACCGCACATAATAAAGTATTACCCCATTTCCGAACCATCCCCCATTTTGTTTTCCTTATCGCTTGTGACACTGACAACGATCAATCATCGCTGTGTACACAAAACCTGTCATTCCACAAATATCTTCCCCGGATTGAGAATGCCATTCGGGTCGAACGCCGTCTTGATCCGCCGCTGCAAGGCGATCAGCGCCGGGTCGAGCACCGCGTCCAGGTACCTGGCCCGCTTGTGGCCGATGCCGTGCTCGCCGCTGAGGGTGCCGCCCAGCCCGGCGACGACGGCGTACAGGTCGCGCAAAATGTGGGGCAGCGCCTCGTGCCACGCCTCCATCGATGTCTCCGGCTTTTTGACCACCGTCGCGTGCAAGTTGCCGTCGCCGGCGTGGCCGTAGCAGGGGATCAGCACGTCGTACTGCGCCGAGAGGCGATCCAGCTCGGGGATCAGGGCGGGAATCTGCGCCAGCGGCACTACGACGTCCTCGATGCTTTGCACCGGGCAGATGGCCTTGAACGCCTCGGCGATGTTGCGCCGCACGCGCCACATCTTTTCCTCGTTGGCCGGCGTGTTGCCCACCCACACGTCGAGCGCG
>JAFGEY010000550.1 GCA_016931365.1 Anaerolineae bacterium | reverse complement strand
GTCATGACCTCCTCCTTGAGTTGTCTTGGTAAACATACTCTATAGGAGAAATGTCTGACTTTCAACTCATTTGAAACGCGCCCATATCTTTTCCGCTAGAGCCAACGTGATGAACTGATTCATCGAGACGTTCTCCCGCTTTGCCAGTCCGCGGACCGCCTCGTGCAACGATTCCGGCAGACTTGGACTTATCGCGCTCATTTCAACGCTCCTACTGACATTTTGCCCCTGACAGGTGATGGCATCAGTCTGACGCTTCGGAGCTTTCTTTAGCCAAGATTTGGGCGATTTCACGGCGCAACTTGGGCACATCCTGCGTAGCCGTGACCCACACAATCGACCAGCTTATGGCAAAGTACTCGTGCACCGCGATGTTGCGAAAGCCGACGATATCGGCCCATTCGACTTTTGGATACTGTTCCCGAAAGCCTGCTGACAATCGTGCAGCGGCTTCACCGATGACGATTAGCTTTTGGAGCACAGCGCTTTGGCGCATTTCGTCTTTAAAGAAATCCGCGCGCTCAATGTCTTCCACAAAGCGATAGATGGCGTCAGCCGCTTCCACGATATCGGTCAGATACAGTATCTCACGCCGCATAGATCACCTCGGCGCTGGATAGGACCGCCTCGCGAATGCGAGGTTTGAGACCATCTTGCGGCACCAGGTCTACCGGACGCTGAAAGAGCTCAGACAGCTCCCGCTGCATCCGGCTCAGAGCCATAAAGCCGACCTGTGCGTCCGGCTCGAACTCGACCAATACATCCACGTCGCTCTCGGTATCAAAATCTTGTCTCAGGGCCGAACCGAAGAGTTGAATTTGCCGCACCTTGTGACGGCGGCAAAAATCGGCGATCTCTTCTTTGGGTATAGGGATAGCGCTGGTCATTTTTACCTCCACTCATTCAATCACCACCTGCGTCCTGGCGAAATAGCCGGTCCAGTGCCCCGATTAGCGCTGAGAGAGTCTAGCACCAAGTCGATCGGTCGATAAGGAATAGCGGGCATCGACGGCCTCTTTTCTTGGTGTGGACCTCGCAAGACATCATATACGACGTATAACCGAAAGTCAAGATTGACTTGCACCGATCTCGTTTGATTTCAGCAATTCCAAATCTGTCATTGCGAGGAGCGTTTTTTTTTGCGACAAAGCAATCTCCAAGCGACGGCGGCGATTGCTCACTGCACTTGCAGCGCAGGCACAAGTGTCGCCCCGGAAAAAGCGTCCGGGGCTCGCACTGACAACTCGAACTGGGAATTGCTGATTTGATTTGCCATACGTGGGAACAAAGAGTAAGATAGAGGCAGCATATGATTTATCCGCAGCGCCATCACTGCCCTCACGGTTACACAGGACAGATCATCGACACGGCAAGGGTACAGCAAAACGCGCCCTTTTCAGGGCCACCCGAACGCGCTCACGGTGGGATATAACCGGCAACCCGCTCACCCCACTCGACCCATTCATCGCCCAGCATTTCGGAGGATCAGATATGCCAACCAGCCATCAAGCCTTTGACGCACATCTGGAAACCTGGAAGCGCGAAATGGCGACGCCGTGGTCGCGGATCTGCCTGAAAGTAGAGATCGCGAATCTACTGCGCCACTGCACAGTTGGAACAATTAGAGTTTGCGCTGTCGGCCGAGTATCCTTACAAGTTACTGGCGCGATTCTTTCAGGTGATCGCTCAAAAGGCTTGACCGGCTATCAAATTTAACAAGGATAAACAAGCTAAAGGAGGAATACGTGATGTTTCAAGAGATCCTTTCACCACACGACATCGAGCAGATTCACCAGACCAGTATGCGGGTGCTGGCGAACGTGGGCGTCGAGTTTCCGCTGGAGGCGGCCCTGGACGCTTTCAAGGCGCACGGCGTCAAGACCGACGGCACACGGGTCTATCTCAGCGAGGCGCAGGTGTTGAAAGCGCTAGAGACGGTGCCCAAGCAATTCACGCTCCACGGCCGCGACCCCGCGCGGAGCGTGACGATCGGTGACGGCCGGCCAGTCTTGGCGCCGGGGTACGGCGCCCCATTCCTCGTCGACGCGCAGGAAGGCAAGCGCGTGCCGACGGTGGAAGACTATCGCAACTTGGTCAAACTGGCCCACGCCCTGCCCAACCAGGACGTGAGCGGCTATCTGCTGGTCGAGCCGGGCGACGTGCCGGCCGAGATGGCGCACCTGCCCATGCTCTACGCCCACATGGTCCATTCCGACAAGCCCTTTATCGGCAGCGTGGCCGGCGCTCAGGGCGTGCGGGACACCATGGCGATGATCCACATCCTGTTCGGCGGCGACGTCGGTGAACGCGCCGTGACGATGGGCGTGATCAGCGGCCTCAGCCCGCTGGGTTACAGCCCGGACATGCTGGAGGCGCTGGTGGGCTATGCGAAGGCGCACCAGCCGTTGATCATCGCCGCGCTGATGATGGCCGGCACGACCGGGCCGGTCACGCTGCCCGGCCTGCTGGCGCTGCAGAACGCGGAGCTCCTGGCGGGCATCACTTTGAGCCAACTGATCCGCCCCGGCGTCCCGGTGATCTATGGCTCGACCTCGACCAACATTGACATGCGCAGCGGTGCGCTGGCCATCGGCAGCCCCGAACTGGCGCAGTTGGTGGCCGCGCACCTGCAGTTGGTGCGCTATTACGGCATACCCGGGCGCAGCGGCGGCACGCTGACCGACGCCAGTTTCCCCGACGCGCAGGCCGGCGCCGAGTCCATGATGGGCATGCTGACGGCGCTCAACAGCGGCGCGGATTTTGTGCTGCACGCGGGCGGCATCCTGAGCTCGTACCTGGCCTTTTCCTACGAGAAATTTGTGCTGGACGACGAGATCTGCGGTGCGGTGCGGCGCTTCCACCAGCCGTGGGTCGTCAACGACGAGACGCTGGCCTACGACATAGTCGCAAAGGTGGGACCGGGGGGCAACTTTTTGCTGGAGGACCACACCTTGGAGCGCTGCCGCAGCGCATTCTGGCAACCGGCGCTGAGCGACCGGGGCGGCCTGGAGGCCTGGGAGCAAGCCGGACGGCCGGACGCCGTCGACCGCGCACGTCAACGCTGGCAAAAGCTGCTGGCCGCCCACAAGGACCCGCCACTGGACGCCACCACGGCGCGGCAGATTGAGGCCTATGTGGCGGAACGGCTGGAGGAGGCGTAGCCCCCCACCCAACCTCCCCCAAACAGGGGGAGGAGCACCGACGCGTCCCGCCGTCCGTCATTTCGAGCAGAGTCGAGAAATCCCCAAGGCTACCTTGACACGCAGACAGAGATTCCTCGACTCCCTCCGGTCGCTCGGAATGACAGATTGCAGGGCGAAAAATCGCCCACAGCGCAGAGCCAGACGGCACGGTGCTCAAAGGGCGCGGGGTGATCCCAGACATCGCGGTGGCGCTTGGTCGCCGCTTGCTGCTGCAAGGCATCGATTCCCAGCTCGAAGCGGCGATTGACTATATCAAGCAGGAAGGACAAAAGTAAGATATAAATGGCGCTTGACATCCCCACAAAACCTTGCTAGAATACTGATGTTGTAAGTACAACATCAGTACTCTAGTCACTCTTGGGAGATCTGTATGGGACGCAAGATTTTCAAAAGTGGGAACAGCGCCGTGGTCTCTATACCACCGGAAGTGATGGAGGTTCTGGGATTGGAGACCGGCGACGAGGTAAACGTGATCGCCGACCTGGAACAGTGCCAAATCGCGATTCGACCGACCAGCAAAACGCTAGAATATCGC
>JAFGEY010000549.1 GCA_016931365.1 Anaerolineae bacterium | reverse complement strand
GCTTCGATCATAACGTTTCCTCCTCAGCGGACGGCTCCAGTGGACTGATGGTGTAGCCCAACTCGCCCAAAGCCGCCTGGATACCAGCCCTGAGATTACTATACGTGCGAATGCCCTTCCAGTCAAGTCCGAGCTGCACGATGGTTTGCGCCTTTTCCGAGTCGATGCCCACCAGCATACACCGTGCGCCGAGCAGGGTCGCCGCCTTGATCGTCTGCATCAAGTGGTTGACCACAGCCACATCCATCACCGGCACGCCGGTCACATCGATGATGACCTGCTCGGCCTGAAAACGGGTGATGCCGGTGAGCAAGTCTTCCATCACCCGCAGCGCGCGCTGCGAGTCGATGGTGCCCACCAGCGGCAGCACCAGCACATCTTGCCAGATTTGGATCACCGGCGACGATAACTGGCGCACCGTCTCGGCCAGACGAGACACCTCATTGTAGGATGTTTGCAGGTCATCAAGCTGATTTTGTGATATTTGAAGCAACTGAACGTTGCGCAGCGCCACCGCCGACTGGCTGGCGATAGTCCCGTACAGACGCAGCGATTCAGGGTTAAAGGTGCTGCTCAGATGTCGCTCGATGGACAGGAAACCGATGTATTCCTCGCCAGCGATCAGCGGCACCAGCACCAGTGCTTTGACCCCGCGCTCGACGAGCGACGCACGCACCGGTTCGGGCAAGTCGGCAAACTCGGCATCGATGACCAATCGTGTGCCCTGAACGTCAAGCCTTTCGATCAACGCACTCAACGGATAGGTCTCAGGCCGGTAGCGCGTGCCCGATGGCGGAATCTGCCCCGCATTGCACCAAGCTCCGGCCACGTTGATCGATGTGCGGCTGCCGCGCTGCTCAAAGAGCATAATTTCGCAGCGGTCAACGTGGGTAGCGGCGATTTGCTCAATGATCGCCCCGGTCAGCGCGTTCAGCGTTGTCGCCGTGGCGATCGCCCGGCTCGACTCGTACAACCGCGTTTCGTCTTCCAATGCCTCACGCGTCTGGCTCAGTGCCAGCGCGTTCGACAGTGAGATCGCGCCCTGGTTGGACACGCCGAGGTATAGCTCGATGTCGGCCGCAGAAAAGACGTACGGCTGCCGGTCTGCGAGCGTGAAAAAGCCCAGCACGCGCTCTCCGGCGACCATCGGTATGACAACCGCCGACACAGCCCCATCGCTCTGCATCAACTGGCGTTCGCGGTCGGAAAGCCGCTCATCTGATCCAACATCGTCAATAACGAGCGCGCCGCGATTGACCATAACCTGCTTGACCAGCATCGGATAATGGGAGAGCGTGAACGTCGTATCGATGACAACACCCCCTTTGAACGCCGAATCGCGGTCGCGCAAGGCATAGACACGGGCCGTCTCGGGCACATCCTGTTTATCGTACCAGATGCAGATCGCCACCCAGCAGCGCTCGATGCTTGAAATTGCCATCAACTGCTCGGCCATCGCGTCGGCAATCGCCTGTACGTCGGTCAGCGATGAGAGCGCCGTGCTCAAATTGAGCAGCAGGCTGGTGCGGCGCAGACTGGTCTGCATCTCTTCGAGCAGGCGCGTGTTTTCCATCGCCGAAGCAATCTGACCGCACAGGTTAAGCAGCAGGTTCTGATCGGCCTGAGTCAGCCCACCAACCGCGTTCTGTTGCACATCAAGCACGCCGAGTACGCGGTCGCCCATCAGGATCGGCACGGCCAACTCAGAACGGGTCTCCGGCAGCAGTTCATTAGGCAGCCAGTTGGGGTCCTGGCGCGTGTCGGAAACAAGGACAGGAGATCTGGTGATCACCGCTGTGCTGTTAAGGCCGCGCCCGCCTACCACCAGACGGTGTCCGCGCTCGACCATAATCCGGCCCGGCTCGCCATAACCGGCGACGAGGACCAGTTCGTGCCGCTCGGGCACATATTCATACAAGTGAGCGTGATAATAGTTGAATCGCTCCTTGACCAGCGTGACCACCCGCTGAAACAGCTCGTTCTGCGCCGTCGCCGCGGCGATGGTCTGGGCGACCTCGGTGGTGGTTAATGTTTCCTGACGACGGCGATCTAACTCGCGCTGCGTCTCGCGCTGGCGCTCCTGGCGCAGGATAAAGTTCGCTGCGACCAGCGATATTTGCTGCGTGATGGTGTTGAAAAAGTCGATCTCGGCCTCGGAAAAGGGTTGATCCGAACGCTCGCGGTCAAAAAGCAGCATCCCGCCGACCTGGTTCTGGATTATCAGTGGAAAAGCAACAAAGATCTCGCGGTCCAACTCATAGCAAACCTGCTCCATCTTGGCTTCGTGCGCTTCGCCTGGATTGCAAACCAGCGCGTGACACGACTCGTACAGATAGCGATGGATCGTATGCTGGTCAAAGTCAGTGCTCACATCCATCTCGACCACGTCGGGCGCTTTTTCATCATACCCGGCGAGCAGATGCGCCGTTTGCGGGCCATCTGCGCCAGTACCCTCATAGATAACAAAGTGGCCTCGGTCGATGCTCACGCCCTGTATTACTACACGCAGCAGCTCGACGGCCAGTTCAGGCAGCGAACCGACCGTGCCGATGACGTGGCTGACCTGGTCGATCAACTCGTCGGTAGTCATATCGCGCGCTGAGACGCCAATGGCGCTGGGGTTGTTCTGGGCATCGCGCAGGGCAAAGAGGGTCATCGACACGGTGATCCGCTTGCCACTCCGGCACACTTGGCTGACTCGCCCGCGCCAACCACCATCGAGCGCCTGGCCTACAGCCTGATCCATCAGATCACGGGCTTCCGGCGGCCACAATCGAGCCATCGACTGCCTGTCCATCGCTTGGGACTGACGATCGTAGCCATATAACTGATAACATGCGTTATTGGCAAAAGTAATCCGTGATTCCAGATCGACGATCAGGATCGCATCAGTGGCGTTTTCGGCCAATGACTGGAAACGTCGCACCTCGCGCGTGCGCGACTCAATCTCAGCCTCAATGTTCTTAAAGGTCAATGCATTCTGCACGGCGACGGCGATCTGCCCGCCCAATCCTTCGAGCAAAGCCAAGTCGCTGACGGTCAGACCGCCAACTTGACTGTCCTGCACGTCCAGCACGCCAACCAGGCTCTGTCCCATTTTGAGCGGCACGGCGATTTCCGACCTGGTTTCGGGCAGCAATGGGTTGGACAGCCACGCTTCGTCCTGGCTGACATCCGACACCCAGACCGGCACACCGGTTTGCGCCGCCTTGCCCACCAGCCCCTTGCCGATCGGGATGCGATGGCCACGCTGTTTCATAATCGACCCCGGCTCGCCGGTGCCTTCCATCATCACCAGCGTATCGGTCTCCTTGTCCACCAGGTAGATGTGAACATGGTAATAGTCAAACCCATCGCGGATCAGTTCCACCACCTGAGAAAGCAGAATCTCCAGATCGAGCGTGGAAGCAAGTTCCTGGCTCACTCCGGCGCTCAATTCAAGCTGATAGGCACGCTCCTGGGCAGCCATCTGTGCCGTCTGGAGCTGCTCGACAAGCTGGGTGTTGTTAATCGCAGTGGCGATCTGCCCGCACAGGCCGAGCATCAACAATTCATCGTCCTCGGTCAGCCCGTTCAACTGTGCGCTCTGCACGTCAAGCACGCCGAGCACTCGGTTACTCAATTTGATCGGCACGGCAATCTCTGACCTGGTTTCGGGCAGCAATTCGTTGGGCAGCCAGTTTTCCTGTCTGGACACATCTCCGACACGCACCGGTTGGCCAGTTTGCGCTGCCGTGCCCACCAGACCCCGCCCCATCGGGATGCGATGGCCGTGCTCCTTCATAATCCGGCCCGGTTCGCCATACCCGGCCATCATTTCCAGATCGTTATGATGCGGATCGACCTGGTAGACGTGGGCGTGATAATAGCCGAATCGTTCAGTGATCAGCGTGACCACACGCGAAAACAATTCTTCGAGTTGAGGTGCAGTGCCAATGGCCTGCCCGACCTCGATTGCCGTCGCCGCTTCACGCACACGCCGGTCGAGGGTAGTTTCCAGCTCATACTGCTGCTGGGAAACCAGGCGCGCGTTTTCGACCGCCGTCGAGACCTGATTGACCATCGTCTGGTACAGGTCGATCTGCTCCTTGCTCAGATCGACCCGCTTCCGCCAGTCGATGCCAACCATACCCACAATCTTGTCGCGCACCCAGATCGGCAAGGCCAGCATTGAAAGCAGCCCGTGATCCAGCAAAAGCGTGCGACCATTTTCGGTCAGCCGCTCGTCGGTCGCCACATCGGCGACAAAGATCGATGAACGCTCATAATAGACCAGCACAGAGAACGGACTCTGCGCCGTGGTCAAGCGCTCGTTAGCAACCAGTTGACCGCCCATCTCCGGGTCGTACACGGCAATGATCGACATCGACTGTGGGCCGCCGGCATTGATTTCGTCATAAAGGATCAATACAATACGATCAATATCGGTGCCTTCAGCGATCTTGACCAGCACCAATGGGGCCAGTCGATCCAGTTCCGGCGTCGACGACGCAGCGCGGCTGATCTCCATAATCTTGCGCTCGGCGGTCACATCGTGGATGATCGCCGCAAAAGCCACCAGATTATTTGCCTCGTCATGGATGCCAAAAACAGTCGCGTCACCGGCAAAGTGGGTGCCGTCCTGGCGCAGGTGTATCAGATCCTTATGCCAATCCTCGCCCCGCAGCACGTGATCGCGCACCTCATCGCTCAATGCTCCTTCATCTTCGGTCTCTATGAACGAGGTCAAGGATCGGCGCGACAGGTCATCACACTGCGGATTGTAGCCGTAGGTGCGATAAAAAGCCGGGTTGGCATAGGTGATCATCTGCTCGACGTTGGTCAAGGCGATCGCCTCGGAGGCGTTTTCAGCCATCGTGCGGAAAATGGCGATCTCGGCGGTGCGCGCGGAAACCATCTGTTGGATGTTCTCAAAAACCATCGCGTTGGTTAGCGCCGAAGCCAGTTGCCCGCTGATCTGTTCCATCAGGTGCGCATCAGCGGCAGTAAAGGCCCTCTCCTGGCGGCTAACCAGGTTGATCGCGCCAACGACCCGCCCCTGCGCCGCCAACGGCACCGAGAGCAAAGAGCGCATCCCGTTCTTGAGCAAAATCTCGGCGTCGATGAACGTAGCAAAAGCCTCGTCGGCCAGGTTGGGGACGATCAGCACACGGTTCTCGCCCATAGCAATGCCCGGCACACACTGATCGAGCGCAAGTTGCACCCCTTCTTCAAGCGGAATGTCCCCGCCGCTCTGATCTTCGACGCCGATCAACTCGACTCGCCCGGTGATCTCGTAAAAAGTGGCCAGGGTCATATAGTCGAATTCAAGCACGGCTTTGAGCTCGCGCGAGACGGCCCCAAAGACCTCATCGCGCCCCAGGCCAGAGCTAACCGCGCGCGAGATGAGGCTCACCGCTCGCGTCTCGCGGAACAAGGTCGCGTTTTGCACAGCTACGGCGATCTGCTGGCCCAGGCTTTCCATCAGTTGCAGGTCGGCATTGGTCAGGCCGCCCACCTGGTTGCTCTGCACGTCGAGCACGCCGAGGATGCGATCGCCGATGGGCAGCGATACAGTCAGTTCAGAGCGTGTACCTGGCAGCAGGTCATTGGGCAGCCACTGCGGGTTCTGGCTGACGTCGCCGACCAGGCTGGCGATGCCTGTCTTACCCACCCCACCGACCAGCCCCGTGCCCAGCGGAATGCGGTGGCCGCGTGCCCGAAGCTGACGTCCCACCTCGCCGGTGCCTTCGCGCATAATCAGGTCACCCGATTCGGGATCGAGCAGATAGACGTGAACGTGATAATAGTCAAAGCGGCTCTTGATCAGTTCGACCACTTGCAGGAGCAGGTCATCCAGGTCTAAAGCCGCCGTCAACTGTCGGCTGACCTGGGCGCTGGTCTCTAGCTGGTGCAAAATGCGCTCGTAATCGAATTCCTGGCGATTTTGCATATCATCTCCTCCCTTGCGGAGCTCAAATGCGTTGATGCGCGAACCGAATGCAGCAGATAAAGCTGCCAACAACGGTGTGACCTCGGTGCGCTGCTTGTCGGTCAGCTTTTGGGCCGACAACTCGTCTTCCAGCGTATGTGTCAGCAGCGATGCCACCTGAGCCAGCTCGGCATCCTCAATCCCTTGCCGGCGGCGTGTCTCAGCCTGCTGCCCGGCGACATCGACCAACAGCTTGGGCGTTCCACGCTCCCAGGCGTCGAGCAAGGCCGCGTATAGGTTGTGTACGCTCTGCTGCACGACCGGCTGGGCCAGCACGGACATTCCGGGCAGATCGGCCTCAGCGATGCGCTGCACCGCCCGCGCGACCAGTTCATCCAATCGTTGGCGCACTGCTTGTGCCGGTGAACCAGAAGACATAGCCCTTACCCCTTGCGCAGCGATGCGATGTGCAGCCCTTGCAAGCGCAGCGCATATTCTACGCCACCCTGCAGGTTGTTGCGGGTGATAATGCTCGACAGATCGACACCCAATTCGACCAACGTCTGGGCTACACTGGGCATAATGCCCACCAGCACCGTCTTGGCTCCGAGCAAGGCGGCGGCATTGGTCATCTGGATCAAGTGGTTGGCGACGCTGGTATCCAGCACCGGCACGCCGGTGATATCAATGATCACCACCTCGGCATCATAACCCTCGACGCCCTGGAGCATCGACTCCATGATTTGCTGCGCACGCACACTGTCGATCACGCCGATCAGCGGCAAGACCAGAATATCCTGGGTGATCGGGATCAGCGGGGCAGACAGTTCACGGATCAGGCGCTCCTGCGCTTCAATGCTTTCGCGGTTCAGGCGCTCCTGCTCGACCTCCAACCGCTTCTGCTCGGTGATATCACGGTGGATCGCCGCCACGGCGATCGGCGTGCCCTCGTCGTTGGCAATCGTAAAAACCAGCGTGAGCAAGTTAAAAGTCGAACCATCCTTGCGCTGGCCGTCCAACTCCCCCTGCCAGGACGAGCCGGACAAAATCTTGGGCATCTGGGTCTGCAGGCGGCGCGCCGAGTGGGCCGCTAAACACTGCTCGACCATCAAGCCGACCATCTCGCGGCCGCCGACCGGGGCTGGATAGTCATAACCGAATATGACGTGACTGGCCCCATTAGCATACTCGATCACCCCCTCTGGAGTGGACATCCACACGCCATAGGAGGCGTTCTCGGTCAGCGATTGAAAGATGGTCACCTCGCGCGTGCGCTCGTCGACCAGGCGCTGGACGCTGGCCAAAATGCGCGCGTTTTGAATGGCTACAGCGATCTGGCCGCACAAGCCCAGCAGCAAAGCCTGATCGTCATCGTCAAATCCGCGCAGGCGATCGCTCTGTACGTCGAGCACGCCGAGCACCTCACTGCCGATCTTGATCGGCACGGCCAACTCGGAGCGCGTGTCGGGCAGCAGCGGGTTGGCGATCCAGTTAGCCTGCTTGGTCACATCGTCAACGCGCACCGGCGCGCTCGTGCGCGCCGCCTCGCCTACCAGCCCCTTGCCCATCGGCAGGCGATGCCCGCGCTCCTTGAGCAGCCGGCCCGGCTCGCCGTAACCTTCGACCATATCCAGCATGTCGCCGGCCTGGCTGATCAGATACAGGTGGGTATGGTAATAATTGAGCCGTTCCTTGACCAGCGTCACCACCCGCGCGAACAATTCTTCCATCGCCGGGGCGGCCGCGATATTCTGGGCGATCTCGGTCATAATCTCAAACTGCCAATGCCGCCGTTCCGACATCTCACGCAAACGCTGCTCCAAAGCTTTCTGCCGCGTCACATCGCGGATGATGCTGCCCAAAGCAACAACCACGCCCGCCTGATCGCGGACAGCAAACACGGTATCCTGGCCAATGAACGTCGAGCCATCTTTGCGAACGTGCGTGTGCTCGCGCCGCAGCCCGCCCAGGCGGGTGAGCTGGGTGATCGTCGATCCCTGAGATTCTTCGTAAAAGGCAAATGAATCGTCGACCGTGCCGATCACCGCATCGTCGGCGCTGTAACCGTGCATATCGTAATAGGCCGGGTTGGCATAGATCAGCTTGTGCTCGCCCAGGGCAGCCATGCACACCGCATCGACGGCGTTCTCGGCCAAGCCGCGAAACTGCTCCACCTGCTGCGTGCGGGCAGCGATCTCTTGTTCCATCGACGCAACCAGCCGCGCCATTTCAATCGTCGACGCCGCGTGGCTGGAAATCGCCCGGTAGAGAGCCAGATCCTCATCGTTGAACCCGCCCTTGGCCCGTTTTTCGGCCAGAATATAGCCGGTCACCCGGTCGCGGCTGACCATCGGGCAGACCACAGCGGACAACACACCTAACTGAGTCATAAATGCACGTTCACTCTCAGCCAGCCGCCAATCCGATTCGATGTCATTTACCATCACCGGCTCGCGCTCGCGGACAATGTATTCGATAATCGGATACTCTTTGGTCAGGTGCGTTTCACCCAAGTGTATCCCGGCACAAGTCGGATCGGCGTCTCGGATAGCGACGCCGCGGCCTTCGATCAACAGCATCCCCTCGTATCTAACACCGAGAACGATCGAGCAGCGATCCAGCCCGGACTGCATCAACCCATCGGCCAGGGTTTCACACAGCGCATCGACCTCGGTGCCAGCCGCCAGTCGATGGCTGATCTCTAGAAATTGGCTCAATTTCCCTTCGCCTATGCTCATCATTCCTCCGCTATCCGTCGTGCAAAGGTCAACGGTCCACCAAGCTGCGCCCCAAGGCCTGCAACGCATATTCGACGCCGCTTTGCAGGTCGCTAAACGTACGCAGGCCGCCCATATCGATGCCCAATTCGACGATCACCTGGGCGATTTCGGGGCGAATGCCCACCAGCAGTGGGCGACAGCCCATCAACGAGGCCGCGCGCGCCGCCTGGATCAGGTGGTTGGCCACACTCGTATCGACGTTGGGCACGCCGGTGATGTCAATGATTGCCACTTTGGCGTCATAATCACGGATGCCATCCAGCAGGTTGCTCATAATCAGCACCGCCCGGTCGCTGCTGATGTGCCCGGACAGCGGCAGGACGACGATCCCCTGCAGAACCGGCACGGCCGGTGCAGACAAGGTACGGATCGTTTCCAGCAACTCGTTCTGTGCTTCATTGGTCGATCGCAATTCGGCCAGTGTGTCTTGCAGTTCTTGGTTGCGCCGCTCGATCTCACGGGCACTTTGCCGCCGCTCGGTAATGTCATACAAGACCCACACGTAGCCTTGAAGGTGGCCCGCGCTGTCCTCGATCGGCGCGACCTCGTTAACGACGATCTTGGTTTTGCCTTTCAAAAGATACTCGGTTTCCGTCGACGCCGTGCGCGCATCCCGCAACGATTGGCGCAGCACATCGTGCAACGTTCTCCAGACCGAAAAAGAAAATGGACTGGATCGCAGCACTTGATCGATGCTCCGATTGAGTATCAACGCCTTGGGTACATCCAGCAGCTCGACGGCAACCCGGTTACAATCCAGCACAGTTTGATCGGTGCCCAGGATCAACAGGCCATCGTTCAATTTATCCAGCGCGATCCCGATCGCCACCCGCCGCGCTGAAAAGAGGCGATAGCGCAAAATGACGTAGCCAAAATGTATGGACAGCGCCGCGCCACAAAACGCAGGGACAGCAATTTGCAGCCGATTGGTCAGCAATGCGCCGCTCACCACCCCTACGGACGAGAACAACAACGTCGCCGCCCCGAGAATCAGCGCCGAATACCGCTCAACGCCCCGGCCGCGCACGATAGTAACGAGCAACAAAATAATCGATATGACCGAACATAAAAGCTGGTAGCCAAATGACCAGACGGCAAAGGGAAAAGCGGCCAGATCGACCGTATATAGCCCATCTTGAGCCAAAGGCTGCAAAATAGCCGTCTGATCGGAAAGCGCGTTAAATGCCACAATCCCGATGATTGTCAATGCCAGGGCCACACTCACCGGCAGAAAGAGCACCCGGAACGCACGCTTGAGCGCCTCACTCTGGTAAAAGATGGCCATAATGGCGATGACCAAAAAAGTCGCCGTCCAGACAAAAATGATCACCAGACTCGAAAATCCAAGCCGTGCGGCGAGCGAGGAGTCTGTCGGCACCAGGCGCAACAAACTGCTGAACGTGCCCAGCAAGTTGACCAGCATAAACAGCGCAAACAATCTGTGCAAGCGCGATCGCACGTCCTGTAGCAAAATATAGCTGCCGATTCCCACCTGGATAATGATGCAAAAGATGAGCAACAAATATTCCATAACTTGCCTTTACTCAATCACATCGATACAGTACGAGTGTCAATTCATCGACAATTGATCGTAGGCATACATCAACCCGTCTTCCAGGTTACGCCGGGTGGGCAGATCGTCCAGTTCGGTGCCTGCTTGCGATAGCGTCCAGGCCAGGTCCGGCCCAACCCCGGTGAGCACCACCTGACAGCCCATCAGCATCACCGAGCGGATCGCCACAGACAGCTGTTCGGTCAAAGGCGCGCTGACTTGGGCCACCGCCGTCAGATCGACGATCGCCATCTGCGCGCGGGCCCGGGCTACGCCTCGAAGCAGGTTGGGCCGGATATGCGCCGCCCGTTCCTCGTCGAAATAGCCGGACAGCAGCACCACCGCCAGCCCTTGCGCCACAGGGATCACTGGAGCGGTCAGGCCAACCATCGTATCGAGTAACTGCTGGCGGCTGAGGCTGGCTGTTTCCAACGCCTGGACGGAGGTTTGCAGTTGCCCGGTATAGGCCACTGTGCGCTGCTGGATGTGATTGAACGCGCGCACCAGGTCGCCGATCTCATCCAAAGAAGTGTGTGAGACTGGTGAGATTTGCGACACATCCGCTTGTTCGACCAGTGTTTCCATCCGTTGTGTCACATAATTGAGCGTGCGCACCAGATCACGGCTCGCCGCCAGCCCGATGATCGCCGTAAAGCCCAACGAAATCACGGCCAGGACAATATAGATGCGAAAGGCCGCCTGTGCCGACGCGGATCGCATCGCTGGCGAGTCATAGACCAAACCGAGCACGCGCTCCTTGTCTATAGACACGGCGACGACACAAAGTGATGAATAGTCGCGTTTGTACAAAACGGGAGACTGGGCCTGGGCGAACAATCGCTTTTCATAGTCTGACAGGTCGCGCGCAGGCGCCCACTCGACGTAGCGGGCTGCCCGGTTGAGAATAAAAAACTCTTCCCCAGAGCGGGCATACGCTTCAAGGTCAATCTGCAAAAAGCGGGACGTGCGCAACGCGGGAACAACCACCTGCTCCAACCGATAGGCCAGTTCTTGCCCGGCAAACTCATCGACGCTCTTGATCACATACGAATAAGCAAACGCGCCTGCTGCGACCGCGACGATCGATACGACCAGCAGCAAGATCATCACGATCCTCATTCCCACCGAAAAACGCCCCCACGCCGGCAGCGGCGGTAGCGGAATGCGAACCAGGATCGGGTGCAGCAGCACGCGCAGCCCAATGTCGATCGCAAAGCCGATACCTAGCAAAAAAACGGATGTCAGCGCGACATTGATCAAGACGGGAACAAGCTGGTATCCTGAAAATGCAACATCGACGTAAACGGAAATAACTGCTAGAACCACAGCGATTGCGGCCAACTCGGCGATCAATCGATTGGGAAAGATCAAAGCCTGCTGTTGTGCCCGCTGTAAAACGTGCTCATCCGGCGTCTGACCGCGATCCCAGACGCGCAGCAAGCACAGCACACCATGCAACTGCACGAGAACAAGCGCATTGAGGACGACCACCGAAACCAACGCGTAAACCAGCGTCTTGACCAATTCCGCGCGGCGCGTCTCCGGTCCCAGGTCAAGCAGCACATAGACGCTCAACAGCAAAAACACAACTCCCAGCATGCTACTGACCGAGATCAGGGCAACGACGCGGGCAACAAACCGTCTACGTGACATCGCGCACCTCTGCCGGTGCAGATCGAGAACAAAAAAGGAATATCGAGGGTAAAGCAGAAGGAAAATAGAGGGTACACCGCGACATGGCGGCTGACAGAAAGCCACATCGAGTCGGAACGCGCACATTCCTGACGCCTGTGCTGTCACACGCAAACCAATCTGAATATGGAGGAGACGGATGCGTATACATCAAACCTATGCTCCTCCCACACGCCCCCCAACGGTGGATAAACGCCTATGATCGAACACTATGCCTTTACACAACAAACCGGAGGTAAACCTACCCCCGGTCGGTCGGCCAGCTTGAAGCCGCCTAGTCTGTGGTCGAGGTGGTTTTTTCTGTCTTTTCGGTCTTGGTGCTGCTCGCTTCGGACGATTTGGCCGTATCAGAACCCGTTTCAGTGGTCGCTTTTTTCTCTCCGGGCAGCGCCGTCGCTGATGGGCTGCGGTTGTCGGTGACGTAAAAACCCGAGCCTTTGAACACAATGCCCACGGGCTGAATTACGCGATGAACTTGCCCCCCACAATCAGGACAATCTGTCAGCGGCGTAGCAGCAATGCTCTGACGACGCTCAAACGTTACGCCGCAATCATCACATTGATAAACATAGATTGGCATCCAGACTTCCCCTTGGATATTCTTTTGACATTGTACCGCATTTTGGCAACCCTGACAAGGAACAGGTCAATAACAATTTGGTTACTGTTCGTATTGTACTCGAAACACCAACCCGGCGCAAGCATTCACATCAACACAAAACCGTCTGGCAAAGCACACTGCACCAGACGGTTGTATTTCGGCCCTCAAATTGCGTCGATAATCATATCTGCTTATTCTGCGGGCACAAAGGTCAATGCTTCGTGATCCGAGAAATAGATGTACAGTTGCTCCCGTTCAAACCTGAAGGTCTGCGCCGCACCGAGAAACTCGGTAAAGGTCTGCTCTTGCTCCATCACGCCTTGAGGCTCCACACAGGCCATCATTGTGATCGCGAGCGCTCCTACGGTGATCTTGTCTCCATCCACCTCGTACAACCCGCTGTATGAATTGCACCCCGCCGATCCAGATACACGTCCCTCTTCAAAGGTCGCCGTGATCGTCGTCCCCTCGATCGGCGAGGTTTTGCGATAGGCCAGCAGCGTCCACGAGGTGCCCTCCAGCGAACGCGGCGATTCCGATGCTCTGCTGCACGCCGATAGAATCAGCGTCGCCAGATCGAGCAACACAATCAGAACAGTCCATTTCTTGTTCATCTCTTGACTCCCTTACTTTTGTTTGTTATTTCCCCCTCAAGACGCCACAGGGAGCAAAAAAGTTCCGCAAAAGAGATGCAGACCTTCCAGGTCTTGGAGACCTGGAAGGTCTACAATGGTCGTCCCACCATCGCTGCTCCGCCGTCGACGCCCAACACGACCAGCACCGTCGGCGCGATGTCGAGCAGGCTCGCCTCACCGAGCGATTGCCCCGCCTCAAACCCAGGGCCGCAAAAGATGCCCAGTCCCGGCACGTCCGACGGCAAATACGGCCCCTCGTGCCCGCCGGTCCAGGGTGTGCGGTTATCGACGATCAACGGTACACCGCTGAGCGGCGTGCCCGACATGACCCGCCCCAGTCCTTCGCCACGCCCCAAGCCATAACCGGGCATCAAAGCAGGGAGCAAATCCGGGCCGTGCTGCCGCGCATATTCGCCGAACACCTGCTCGCCGCGAAAGACCTGCCCAATGATCGGCCTGCCAGAGGCCGGATCACGCCAGTCGAGCAGCGCCTGGGCAATTTCCTTTCGCAGCGACTCATAGGCCGCGCCTGGCCCGATTACACCGCGAGGGTCGCGCCCCTGCACATTCAGCCAGATGCCGCCCGTGCCAAACATCGCCGCCTGCGTGCGATCCCAGTCGAGTCTAAGCGTTTGGCCGGGCCTGTCCGCTTCGCGCGGCTCCAAATAGCCTTGCGCGCGCAGCCAGGCATTCACGTAAATCAGGCGGTGAATGGGAAGAACTCCGTGATCGCTGACCACCATCACCGTCGTGTTCTTGTCCACACATGCCAGCATCCGTCCTAACTGTTCGTCTATCCAACAATAAGCATTTTCAATTTCGTTTCCGTATTGCTTTGCGTTCTCTGTGGTATATGCCAGATGCAGTTCATCCTGACAGTGCCAGAAGAGATGCTGTACATTGTCAACAGTGAACAGATGGGCAAAGAGCAGGTCCCAATTTACATCGACCATCAATCGCAGCGCCATTTCGACCTGCCGCTCCCAGTTGAAATAGGCATCCTGCAAAAAGGTGTCCAGGTCGACCACGCCGCGCCGCACGCCGTCGAGGTCAGAGGGCATGCCGATGGTAGCAAATGGCCCCACCATCTCTTGCAGTGTAGCGCCAAATCCAGGTGGCTCACTCAACTGAAAGAGCGGCATGTCGGGCGCACATTGCACGGCGGTGCGATAGAGTTCGACCCGCTGCCCCAGCGAAACAAGCTTAAAGCGGCACAAGCCTGGGACGCGCCCCACGCCCGGCACGTCAAAGGCCAGGCGCAGCCACCCGCTCCACTCGCCGACGCCAAGCTTTGCGTCAGCAAAGCCCGCATCGGCCAGGCCAGCGCCGGCGTCAAGGGCCAACGCCACGCCCTCATCACTGCGATAGAGAGTAAAGCCTTGTGCCGCCTTGCCCGGCCCGGCGATCTGCCCGCGCCACACCCCGCCGCCGACCACATCCAAAGGCTGGATCAACCCGGCGCCGTCCGGCGCTGCGGCGGATTTGCCCTCCAGATCGGTGGTGTACCAGGCCGAGACGCCGAACGAGCCGACCAGATCGGGCATGCCAAATCCGGCCAACACGCCGCCATTGACCGGCATCGGCGGAAAGGTGCCCGGCACTTGCAGGATATAGGCCCTTTTGCCGGCCTCGGCCAGCCGTTCGGCCAGCGTCGGCGCAATACGGCGGCTGGAATAGGCCGGGATGCCGTCCACGCCGCCACGCACGTTGAACAGGCCGATGGTGGGCAGATAGCTGCCGTCGGCCTTGGTGATAAAGTCGTGGATGCCATGTTCGCGCGGGGAAACGCCACTCAAACACGTCATCCAGGCGACGGGCGAAACGGGCGGGAAGGTGGTTTGCAGCGGCCCCCACGCGCCACGCGCGCAGAGATCGGCCAGGTGAGGCAGCTTGCCCTGCGACATCAGCAGTGCGGTCAGGTTGGGATCTGCGCCGTCCACGCCGACGATCAAAACGCGGTTTTTATGCGTCATGGTCTGGCGTGTGAACCTGGTAGGGCAGCGAGTGGATCATGGTACGATCGGCTTCGATGGCGATCACCGCCTGACGGGTGAGATAAACAATGTACTCCGTGGCGCTGCGAAAGCCGGTGTCGGCGATCATTTCGGACACACGGTCGTACAATTCACGGGGAATGCTGATCGTGGTGTATTTGCCTTTGCGGTCGGGCATAGGTCGCTCCTTGTTTTGTCATTTAACAGTCCTTGACCTATTATATACCCGAACAAAGTGGGAAGGCAAAAAAGGCGTGTGCGAATCGAAACGATTTGCACACGCCCTACCGACAAAAGCGCGTCTCAGCCGTCGAACGCGGCGTCAAAGGCCACGTTGGACGGCGCAAAATCGACCTTTTTCACGAATTCGCACGCTTCTTTGGCCCCGAACTCGCGCTCCATCCCCGAATCTTCCCACTCGACCGACAGCGGGCCCTGGTAGGCGATGTCGTTGAGCGCGCGGATGATGGCGTCGAAATTGACCTGGCCGTGGCCGAGCGAGCGAAAATCCCACCCGCGCCGGTGATCGCCAAAGGGCAAGTGCGACGACAGGATGCCGCTCTCGCCATCGAGGGTGACCGCGGCGTCCTTCATGTGGACGTGGAAAATGCGATCCGGGAAGGCGCGGATGAACTTGACCGGATCGACGCCCTGCCAGAGCAGATGGCTGGGGTCAAAGTTGAATCCGAACGCGGGGTGATGGTCGATCGCTTCCAGGGCACGCCTGGCAGTGACGATGTCAAAGGCGATCTCGGTGGGATGGACTTCGAGGCCGAATTTGACGCCGTTGGCCTTAAATTCGTCCATGATTGGGCCCCACATCCTGGCAAAGAATTTAAAGCCTTCGTCAATGACCTTGAAATCATAGGGCGGGAAGGCATAAAGCAGGTGCCAGATGCTCGAACCGGTAAAACCATTGACCACGCTCAGGCCCATCGCTTTGGCCCCGCG
>JAFGEY010000548.1 GCA_016931365.1 Anaerolineae bacterium | reverse complement strand
TGGGCGATCAGGTCGGCATTGTCGGCGCGGCCGGCGCGGCGATGATGGCGACCGGGTTTGTGTAATCCGCATGGCCCCAATTCTTTTTCGCATTGGCACCTATACGGTCTATACCTACACCGTTATGCTGGCGTTGGGGATGCTTGCCGGGACGTGGGTGTCGTATTCGCTCTCCAGACGGCGCTTTTCCAACCCGCAGATCGCGCTCGACGCCGGGTTCTGGGGCCTGTTAGGCGGCGTCCTGGGCGGTCGACTGGGATATGTCATTAGCAACTGGGCCTATTTTGTCGATCACCTGGACAAGGCGATTGCCATCTGGAATGGCGGGTTGAGCTGGCACGGCGCCTTGATCGGCGGCGTGGCGGCCGTTCTGGTGTGGTGGGTGGCAGCCAGGCGGAACTCGCCGTCGCTGCCCGGCTGGCGGGACTTGCTCGATGTGATCGCTCCGGGGCTGGCCCTGGGCGGGGCGTTTGGTTGGCTGGGCTGCCTGCTCACCGGCAGTGCGTATGGCGCAGAGGCAAGCGGCTATCTACCGCCGGTGGCCTGGTTCACCGCCGACCTGCCCGACATTTACGGCGTTTGGGAGGTGCGATTCATCACCCAGCCGTTGATGATCGCCTGGTCTGTGCTCCTTTTTATTCTGTTATTTACATTACATCGTAGATTTTCTCATAGCCCAACGTTTGCGCTCTATCTGTTGCTCTATGCGCTGGCCGATTTTGGCGTGATGTTTCTGCGCGGCGACGGCGCATGGCGGCTGTGGCTGTGGCTGGGTCAGTGGGTTGCGCTGGTCGAAACGGGGGCAGGGTTGACTCTGCTCGTTTCAGCCGGGCGGCGTTCATATATGGACAGGCTTGTGCAAAACAAGGAGAAATGACTTATGAGATCCAAATTGACTTCTACCATCATCATCATCGCAGTTGTCCTCGTTGGCATTCTCATCTTGGGCGGGCTTTTGTCCCTGACCATCAAGCCCTACTATTTCCTGGAGCGTATCGAGCAACAAGAGGTGGGGGTGCGCTTTCGTCAGGGGCGCATCCATGAGATCGTCGGGCCGGGGTTGTACACCGACATTGGTCTCTATGTCGAGATCAAGCGCATCTCTAGCACGGCCATTGCGTTCTCGGTGCAGGATGACGAGATCATCACCAAAGACAAGCAGCGCATCGGCCTGGTGGTCAACGGCGACATTTTCAGGCCCAATCTGGCCGAAGGCGACATTTTGAGGGACCTGTGGGCGCAGTACAGCAACATCTATCTTTCGGATGAGGTAGCCCGCCTGCGCGTCGAAGCACTGGCCCGGCAGGCGATGAAAGTCTGCATCGGCGAGCGCACCTTTGACGATAACGTGATCGGCTCGGCGCGCGACGTGCTGCGCGAATGCATTGACACCGAGGTCAGCCAGCTTGCGCTGAACTATGGCCTTCAGGTCGGCAACGTGATCGTGCCCAACATCATCCTCTCGCCCGAAGCGCAATCGGTGCTCGACGCGATCACCAAGAGCCGCCTGGACACCGAAAAAGCCGCCCAGGACAAGCTCAAGGCCGAAGCAGAAGCGCTGGCCGAGCAGGCGCGGCAGCGCGGCGAGGTGGCCGTGGCCCAGAGCCGCATCCAGGAAGAGACCAAGCAGCAGACGCTGCTGGCGCAGCTCGATCAGGAAAAGCTAATCGCGCAAAAGGCGGTGATCGAGGCGCAAAAGGCCAACGACCTGCTGGCAGCCCAACAAGACCTGGAGATCAACCAGGCGCTGGCCAAAGCGGCTGCCGAAAAGGCCAAGGCTGATCTGGCCCTGGAGATCGCCAAAGCCGAGATGCTGGCCAAAAATCCGGGCTATCTGCAATTTCAGATGGCCCAGACGAACGCCAACGCGCTCAAGGCCACAGACAAGATCATCTTTACACCGGAAGGAACGATGCCAACCATCGTCTTGTCTGGGCCAGGCATCGTACCGACCGTTGACACAACTCCTTGATCTTGACGGATAATGAGTGGTGGTATATTGTCCACTCAAAACAACAGAGGGGGCGGTTTGATGAATGATAAATCCGTGCCAACCATCACGCTGATCACCGACTTTGGGCTTCAGGACGGACACGCGGGGGCCATGAAGGGCGTGATGCACGGCATCGCGCCCCAATCGGCATTGATCGACATTTCACACCACGTGCCGCCGCAAAACATACGCTGGGCCGGGTTTGTATTGATGACGGCCTATCTCTTTTGGCCAGCCAATACGATCCACCTGATCGTCGTCGATCCGGGCGTAGGCACCAGTCGCCGGGCAGTGGCCGTGCAGACGGCCAAAGGTACCTTTGTCGCGCCGGACAACGGCGTGCTCAGCTACGTGCTGGCCAAAGAGATGGTGACGGCAGCAGTGGCGCTGACCAATGAGCAGTACTGGCATCATCCGGTCAGCCCGGTCTTTCACGGGCGTGACATCTTTGGCCCGGCGGCGGCGCATCTGGCGGCTGGAGTGCCTTTGCTGCGGCTGGGCGAACCGATCAGCCCCGATTCGCTGATTGTTTTTTCCGTTCCAGAGCCGGTGCGTCACTTTGACCGGCACGTCACCGCGCACATCCAGCACATCGACCGCTTTGGCAACTGCGTCAGCGATCTGCCAGGCCACTGGTTGCTCGAATCGCCGCAGTGGCACATCCAGGTGGCCGGGCGCACGCTCGACTCGGTACAGCAGACCTTTGGCGACGTGCCGGAGGGTGGCCTGGTGGCGCTGATCGATAGCAGCGGTTTTATGGCAGTGGCGGTGCGCAACGGCAACGCGGCGCAGGAGCTTGGCCTCGAGATCGGCGATTCGATCATGCTGCATCCCATTTCCCGCGATGTCTTGATGATTTAAGGCATTGAATGACCACAGATCGCATTGTCACGCCCAAAAACAAGCCCGGCGAGGTCGCCATCGACGCGGCGCTGCGCCCGCGCAACCTGGCCGAATATCAGGGCCAGGAAGAGATCAAGGCCAAGCTGCACATCTTTATCGAGGCGGCGCGCGCGCGCGGCGAGTCGCTAGAGCACGTGCTGCTCTACGGCCCGCCCGGCCTGGGCAAAACCTCGCTGGCGCACGTCATCGCTGCCGAGATGGGAGTGAGCATCCGCATCACCTCCGGCCCGGCGATCGAGCGCGCCGGCGATCTGGCGGCGATCCTCACCAACCTGCACAAGGGTGACATTCTCTTTATCGACGAAATTCACCGCCTGGGGCGCGTGGTCGAAGAGGTGCTCTACCCGGCGATGGAAGACTTTGCCCTCGACATCGTGATCGGCAAGGGGCCAGGCGCGCGCTCGATCCGCCTCAACCTGCCTCGCTTCACCGTCATCGGCGCGACGACGCGACTGGCGTTAATGACCGCGCCGCTGCGCTCGCGGTTTGGGGTGGTCTACCGCCTGGACTTTTACAGCCTGGAGGCGACCATCGACATTGTCAAGCGCTCGGCAGAGATTTTGCATGTATCCATTGACGACAAGGGCGCGCGCGAAATCGCCCACCGCTCGCGAGGCACGCCGCGCGTCGCCAACCGATTGCTCAAGCGCGTGCGCGATTACGCCCAGGTGCGCGCCGATGGTGCGATCGATGTCCAGATCGCCCGAGACGCGCTGGAGATGCTCAACATCGATCCACTCGGCCTCGACGAGTTGGATCGACGCGTGATCGACGCGATCATTGCCAAGTTTGACGGTGGACCGGTAGGGCTGGATACGATTGCCGCCTCGATCAGCGAAGAGTCGGATACGATTATGGATGTAGTCGAGCCGTACCTGCTTCAGCTTGGCTTTCTGGATCGCACCCCGCGCGGTCGCATAGCGACGCGGCGCGCCTACGAACACGTAGGCGTCGAATATACTGACCGGATAGAGCAAGGGCGGTTATTGTGATTTGTTTCGGAGTAAAGGCATGAAAAAAGTCTGGATGCTGCTCGTTGCGGCGCTGCTGTTTTTGTCTGCCTGCCAGCCCACGCCTGAACCCACGATGGTGGCCAGGGTCAATCGCCCCATCGTCGAACTGATTGCCCCGCCCAGTGGCGTGCGCATCGTTTTGGGTGACGAGTTGGAGGTGGAGACCAAAACAGTCGACGCGCGGGGGCTGGATCGCATTGAACTGTGGATCGACGGCCAATTGTATCGCGTCGACGAGGTCAAAGGCGCGCCGTCGTTTTTGATCATCCAACGCTGGCAATCCAACTCGCCCGGCGAGCACAAGATGATGGTTCAGGCAACCAATATGGACAATCTGACCAGCGTGCCGATCGAATTCACGGTCGAGGTGCTCGATCCGGCGCTGTTCACGCCGACGCCGACCAACACCCCCACCGAGACGCCGACGCCGACCGAGACACCCACGCCAACCGAAACGCCGACGCACACACCCCAACCGACCGTTACGCCTCTTGCAACAGCCACGCTGTTGCCAACGGCTACGGGGACGGTCGCGCCGACGGCCACTCTTGCGCCGGACACGCCAGCGCCGACCTCGACCCCGCCGCCGACCCTGGCGTCGACTAAACAGGTCGTTCAAGCTACCCCAACGCCCAGGCCATCGAGCATGATCGCGATCCCCGCCGGCAAGTTCCTGATGGGCAGCAACTCGGATCACATCGAACAGGCTGCGGGGTGGTGTAACTGCGGCATTTCGCGCTATACCGACGAGTTGTATATGCACGAGGTGTTTGTCAGCGGCTTTTCCATCGACAAGTATGAGGTGACCAACGCCCAGTTCCAGGCTTTTGTCAAAGCTGCCGGCTATGTCACCGATGCTGAGAAAAAGAGTGAGGCCAACACCTGGCGCACCGTGTTCACGGCCGGCAAAGAAGATCACCCCGTGGTGTGGATGAGTTGGAACGACGCCAACGCCTACTGCACCTGGGCGGGCAAACGCCTGCCTACCGAGGCCGAGTGGGAAAAGGCTGCCCGCGGCGCCGACGCGCGGCTTTTCCCCTGGGGCAATGACTGGGATCCCCAAAAATTGAATGTGTGGCGCAGTGGTCCGCAGGACACGGCCAAGGTTGGCAGCTACCCGGCGGGGGCCAGCGCCTACGGGGTGATGGACATGGCCGGCAACGCCTGGGAGTGGGTCGCCGACTGGTATGGCGCGCTGTATTATCAAACCGGCGAGAATGCCGATCCCAAAGGCCCGGCCGGCGGCGAAGACCGCGTGCTGCGTGGTGGATCGTACCTGAACGACATCGCCGAGGTGCGCGCGGCGAATCGGCACAAGGGCGGGCAAACCGGCTATGCGCCCGACCACGGCTTTCGCTGCGCGAAATAGTTGGTCTGGCAACCGAGTTTCAGTCAGGGCGAACCGCCGGTTCGCCCTTGATGGTTTATGGCTATGACTGCAATTGTTCTCGATCTCAACGGACAGCAAGTTTCTTCAACCAGCGACGAAAAGGCCCGTCGTTTGATCGAACAGGGCAAGGCCACGCTGGTCTCCGACGCTCCGCTCACGGTGCGCCTGACCTATGCCATCGATCTGCCCGCTAAACTGGCGCCCGAAAAGCCAAAGCCGGTTGGTGAGGGCAGGCGTATCCTCCTGCACATCTGCTGCGCGCCCTGTGCTACCTATACCGCCAAACGTCTGCGCGAACGCAAACTCGCAGAGTTTGAGGCTTTCGACGTAACCGGCTACTGGTACAACCCCAATGTTCATCCCTTCTCCGAGCACGAACGGCGGCGCGAGACGTTGGCCCGCTATGCTGCCGAGATCGACCTGCCGGTGATCTGGGAGCCGGGCTACGAGATGGTCGAATTCTTGCGCGCTGTCAATGGGCGTGAGCAATTCGGCGAGCGCTGCAAGTTCTGCTACCAGATGCGGCTGGCACGGACGGCCCAGATCGCTGCGCGGGAGGGATTTGACGCGTTCACCACCACGCTGCTGATCAGCCCTTATCAAAATCAGCAGGCGATCAAGGCGCTGGGCGAGGCAGCGGCGGCACAGCACGGCGTCGAGTTCTTTTTTGAAAATTTTCGGCGCGGCTGGGCCGAACACAGCCAGATGGTGCGCGAGCACGACCTGTACAGCCAGCGCTACTGCGGCTGTGTTTATTCTGAATGGGAAGCGCTGGATCGGAAGGCTTTGACACTCAAGGGACCGTTGTGAACCGTACACATATCGAATCTCACGTCGCAGAAATCAATCGCTGTAACCAGCGCGGCGGGCGGATGCTCTCCCTGGTCGATCTGATCGACGCCGGTTCGGTCAGCCTGCCCCTGGCGGCCCATCTGGCGGCAGCAATGAGAGCGAATACATCGCTGCTGGTGGGGGCCAATCCCGGCGGGGCGGGCAAAACGGCGGTGATGTGTGCGCTGCTCAACTTTGTGCCCGACGAGACGGCCCTCGTCCCTGTCGCCGGGCAAGGCGTGCTCGCTCAAGCGATGCGCGATCCGTCGCCGGACAAGACCTGCTACATCGCCCACGAGATCGGCGCGGGGCCTTATTTTGCCTATTTGTGGGGCCGTCAGGCGCGCGCATTTTTCGGCCTGGCGACCAACGGTCACTCGACTGCCTGTAACCTGCACGCCGACACCTTGCACGAAACCTACGACCAACTCGTCGGCCAGAACGGCGTCGACCGGGCGCACGTCCAGGCGGTGGCGCTCAAGGTTTATCTGCGCATGGCGCGCGGGCCGGGCGGGTCGGTGCGGCGCTGGGTTCACCGCGTCTACGAGAGCGACGGCGGCGAGGATCGCCTGATCTGGGAGGGCGGCGTCGAAGGGCAGTTTACACAGGTCACCCCCGGCGCCCTCGTTTCTGGACCCGATCAGGCGCGCTATGCCGCTTTTTTGCGCGATCTGGTTCAGCGAGACGTGCGCCACATCGAGGACGTGCGCCTGGCGCTGCTCGATGCGGCTCTTGGATTATTTTAAGGACCAAGTCAATGCTTTATGCTGACGCTTCTCGCGGGCGGCCTTTTTCCAAAGACCCCGCCGTGATCCGGTTCCAAGATCGTTACCTGCTCTACTATTCGCTGCCTCCGTATCGCGATGGACGCACGCCTGACGGCTGGTCGATGGGCATTGCCGAGAGCGATGGCCTCGAACACTGGCATCGCCTGGGCGACATTCTGCCCGAGCAGCTCTGCGAGCGCAATGGCATCTGCGCGCCGGGCGCGATCGTCCTCGACGGACGGGTGCATCTCTTTTACCAGACCTACGGCAACGGCCCCCGAGACGCGATCTGCCATGCTGTGTCCGACGACGGGCTGCACTTTGAGCGCGATCCGTCGAATCCCGTTTTTCATCCCAGCGGCGATTGGACCTGCGGCCGCGCCATCGACGCTGACGTGATCGCTCACCGGGATCAACTGCTGCTCTATTGGGCCACCCGCGATCCGACGATGACCGTGCAGATGCTCGGCTTGGCTTCCGCGCCGCTGGTGTCCGATTTCAGCCGCGAGACCTGGACGCAGCGTTGCGCTGCGCCAATTCTCAAGCCGGAGCTGCCCTGGGAGCAAAAGTGCATCGAGGCCCCGGCGCTGTGTGAGCACGGCGATATGTTGTGGATGTTCTACGGCGGCGCGTACAACAACAGCCCGCAGCAGATTGGCTGTGCTTGTAGCCAAGATGGCTTGGCCTGGAAGCGCCTCTCCGACCAGCCCTTTTTGCCCAACGGCGCGCCCGGCACATGGAATGCCTGCGAGTCGGGACATCCTTATGCCTTTACCGATGACGACGGGCAGACGCACCTCTTTTTCCAAGGTAACAACGACATGGGCCAAACCTGGAACCTGTCGCGGGTGCGCATTGGTTGGGAAGAGGGCGAACCCAGGATTGTCGACGAATAAGAACGGAGCGAACCGATGAGTCTCGATCGCGTTTTTGATTTTACCGGCCGGGTGGCGGTGGTCATCGGCGGCAGCGGCGTGCTGTGCGGGGCCATCGCCCGCGCGCTGGGGCAGCAGGGCGCGGCGGTGGTCGTGGTCGGTCACGCGCAGCTTGAACGCGCCCGGGCCGTCGCCGACGAGATCGCCGCGCAAGGCGGCACGGCAATGGCCGCCCAGGCCGACGTGCTCGACAAGGCCTCGCTGCACGCGCTGGCGCAACGGGTGCTGGAGCGCTTTGGCCGCGTCGATATCCTGGTCAACGGCGCGGGCGGGGCTAAAAAAGAGGCCACCACCAGCGATACCTTGACTTTTTTCGACCTGCCGGAGGATGCCGTGCGCTGGGTGTTCGACCTCAATTTCCTGGGCACCTTTTTCGCCTGCCAGGTCTTTGGCCGGATCATGGTCGAGCAAGGGCGGGGGCGCATCCTCAACATCTCGTCGATGGGTGCGCAAAAGCCGCTCACGCGCAGTGTGGCCTATTCGGCGGCCAAGGCGGCGATCGACAATTTCACGCAGTGGCTGGCGGTGCATTTCTCGCAGACCTACGGGGCCGACATTCGCGTCAATGCTCTGGCGCCCGGCTTTTTCCTCACCGAACAAAACCGCTTCCTGCTCACCGACGCGCAGAGCGGCGAGTGGACGGCGCGCGGGCAGCGCATCGTCGATCACACGCCGCTGGCCCGCCTGGGCCAGCCCAACGACCTGGTCGGCGCGGCGCTGTGGCTGCTCTCGGACCAGGCCGAGTTTGTACACGGCGTCGTGCTGCCCGTCGACGGCGGCTTTTCGGCCTACGGCGGGGTGTAAGCGCCAGAGCAGCGCGTCGAAACGAGGAACATAGCGATGTCCAATCCCCATTTGATTGTCATCGCCGGGCCGCCGGCTTGCGGCAAAACCACGCGGGCGCGGCTGCTCGCGTCGGCGCTGCGGCTGCCGCTGCTGTGCAAGGACACGATCAAAGAAGTTCTGTTCGAGCAGTTGGGAACGCCAGATCGCGCCGGTTCGCAGCGACTGGGTTATGCCTGCGTTATCATCCTCTATGCGCTGGCGCGCGATATTCTGGGCGCGGGCGCGTCCGTGATCCTCGAAAGCGTGTTCACCCATCCCGACACGCCCGGCGAATTGCAGTCCTTGATCGATCAAACCGGCGCGCGGCTGACGGTGGTCTATTGCTTCGCCTCGCCGGAGGTGCTCTGCCGGCGCTTTAACGCCCGCGCCCTGTCCGACCGCCACCTCGGACACCAAGACCCGGCCACGCAGACTGCACAGGGCATCGTCGATGGCGGCTGGCTTTACCGGCCCGACTATCCCGGTCAGGTGATCGAGGTGGATACGAGCGGAGACGAGGCCGTTTCAATTGAGGATATCCTGGCCCAACTTGGGCCTTGACGGTTCAGAACGATTTCTGGCGCACCCCGCCCAATCGAGTGGTTGACACTTTGTGGAAAAATGCTATAATAGCTGCTCGATTCGCCGCTGACGGCACTATTCTGTCGTGGGAGGACTCTTAAATTGCGCAAACGATATCTGGTTACGGGTGTGATTGGCCTGGTTCTGGTCGCTCTTTTTCTGAGTGGGAGTGTGCCGGCAGGCATCAAGGCACAAACTCTTTTCAAGTATTATTTTCCCATCAATTTCAAGGCCGAGCCAACTCGCTTTGACGATTTTGCCGATGCGGACCCCGCCTGGCATGTGACCTATCTGATGTCTATTCCCTCCAACCCTGATCTTTTAAGCGATTGTCGCCCCGAACGAAGCCTGTATTTTTGCGAGATCAAGGACAACGCTGACCGGGTCGTTTCCAGCCCCGGCTGGCGCCCGCTGGGCGATTTTGCGCTCGAAGTCGACGCGCGGTTCGATGCCCCGCAGACCTTTCCGCCCGATCTCCCAGTGTTCCAGACGCGCAACGGCCTGGGCATGGTCTTTTCCGGCAGCGACAACTGGTACCAATATTATGCCTACATGCTCGGCTTCTGGGGGTCACAGCCGGCCTGGTCGGTCCAGCGCTTTGACGGAATAAATAAAGGCGAAAACGTAAGCCTGTCGGCATATGGCGGCGCACCGCCGTACGTCAAAGGCTTTGATGGGTGGAACCATTTGACCGTGGTGCGCGTCAAAGATTTGATCTATGTCTACGCCAATGGCTATCAAATGCCCATGCCCGCGCCTTATTACGACTATATTCGCGACGGCACGTACGGCACAAACCGGCTGGTCGGCCTGACGGTGACCTCTTGGGAGGTCAATTTTGGCAAGATGGAGTTTGACAACTTTAGATTGACTCCCCTGAGCATGCCCTATTGATCGACCTTGAGCGCCGCGTTTTCCGGCAGAAACGCAGCGCCAAGTATGTGGCTATCAAATGAGAGAGAAAGGACAAAAAAATGCAGGCGAGTACAAAAAAAAGAATGCTTGCGGCCCCGGCGATCGGGCTGGCTTTATTGTTGGTGGGGCTGTTGTTGCAAGGCTCCGGCGTTCAGGTGACGGCGCGCGAGGCGGACCATTCCTCGGTCGTTCAGGCGACTGACCCTCAGATCGGAGATGTCGAGGTTTATCTTCCCCTGATGTTCAAAGACAAGTTTTATGGCTATACCTACAGCGACAATTTTGCCGACTGGGGCAGCGGTTGGCCCGGCGGCAACTTGTTCGCCCGCAACTCTGACGGCAGCGTGTCGGACGAGTTTACCTACGGGTACAAGTATGATTCAAACCTGGGAAGCAAATACCCGCCGGTAGTCGGCACGGACGGCATGGTCTTTCACATCAATATCCAGGATGACCAGGATCACGTCTTTGTGACCGGCCCGTCGACAGCCTATGTGCTCCAGAACTTTTACTACGAGGCCTCGGCCCGCCGCGTCTCCGATCAGTTGGCCGGCGACGAGTACGGCATCCTGCTCAGCCCGGTGCCGCTGGACCCGAAAAACCCGAACAGCCAGGGGCAAATCGTTTACACCATCCAGGTGCGTCTCACCAGTCCGTGGACCGGACACTGGGTGTTTGCAGGTTGGAAGATATCCAACACCCACGATCATGAGGTTGTGGTGAAACAAGAAGGCGATACCATGAATTATCTGGCCGGGGATCGCTACTGGTGGAACCGCCTGCGCTTCAGCCGTGACGGTAATACCCTCAGAGTCTGGATGTGCAACGAAGGGACGTGGGGCAAATGGTACGAATGGATGCCCGTTACCCGCAATATGGCTGATGACTTTCCGGGCGGCGTCCCCGACAAGTTTTACATCGGCTTTTTCGCCGCCACGTCCGGCCCGTATCGTCACAGCTTTGAAGCCCAGTTTGACGAAGTTTTAGCCGTGAGCACGCCCAGATAGGGCAACCTCTTTCAGCAAAACAGGGGCGCGTGCAATGCGCAGCATTGCCTGCCGCGCCCCTGTTTTTTTTGCGTTCCCCCAAAATAAACCCCCAATACGCCTTTGGTGGCATCACATCTCTCCGGTTTACGGCTATACTGTGAACAGTGAACGCAACCACCGTCAACCTGGAAGGAGATTTCCTGATGAACGAGTCCGCATCCCCGGTCATCGAAACCAGCGACCTGACCAAGTCCTACAAAGGCGTACACGCGCTCCAATCGCTCGACCTGCGCGTCCCCAAGAACTCAATTTTCGCCTTTTTGGGACCAAACGGCGCCGGCAAGACGACCACCATTCTCTTTTACTCCACCCATATCCTCGGCGATGTACAGCGAGTCAGTGATATGGTGGCGATCCTGGATGGTGGGCGGCTAATCGCCCAGGCATCCATCGAGGAACTGCTTGCCGGCAGCGGCGCTGCGTACCTGCTGCTGGTACAGGGCGACGCCCGCGCGGCGCAAGTGCGCCTCGCCGTCCAGCCCTGGATCACGTCCATCCAGGCAACACCCATCAACGGGTGCATCTTCTTGCTGTTCAACGGCATCGCCGTGCTGATTGCTGTCGTCATCGCCGGGCAAGATGCCATCATCGGCGAAAAACAAGCCGGAACGGCGGCCTTGGTGCTCTCCAAGCCAGTTCTGGTTCAACTATGCCATCATGATCATAGGGTTTGCCTTTATCTTTACTCTGGTTTACAATCACGCGGGCGGTAGCGTTCTGCTCGCCGTGGCCCTGCATACCGTGATCAATGCCACCTCGCGGACGGTCAACATCCTGTTTGGGGGGCATATGACCGCCGCCCGCTGGATGCCTCTGTTGTGGTGTGTGACGGCGGTCGAATGGCTGGCTGTGTTGCGGTTCTGGTTCAACCGCAAGAGGACGGGCTATGAAAAACAAGGTCTGGGCATGTGTTGAGATCTTGCTGGTCTATGCGGTTATGCGTCTCTTGGGCCGGGCCATCCGGACCACCGGACTGATGGATGCCCAAGTCCGCTTGCTCGGCTGGACATACGTCGGCGGGCTGATCCAGATGGCCGTTCCGCTGGCCGTGATTGGGCTGGGCCGGCGGCGCTGGGCCGATTATGGCCTTACCCCGGCCGGCTGGCAGATCAACCTGGATGTAGGGATCAAGGCCTACCTAGTGCGTATCATTCCCATTGTGTTGGGGCTGGGCGGCGCGGCCATGCTCAAGTTGGACTATCGCACCCTGCCCGGTGGGCTGGTGGTAGCGCTGGCCGAGGTGCTGGGCATTGCGGTGATGCTGTGGGTGCTGCGTCGCCAGCGCGAGGACAAAGCCCTGGCCTCGGCACGCTCCAACCTGATCGTGATCGGGTTGCTGCTGCTTTTACCCATCGGGGCGGCGTTGGCCCTGCGCCGTTTGACCCTGATCATCGTCTCGACCGTGGTCTGGCAGTTTGTCTTTTCGGGCTTTGGCGAAGAAATTTTCCTGCGCGGCTATGTGCAGAGCCGGCTGAACCGGGCCTTTGGCCGCCCGTGGACGTTCTTTGGCGTGCCGTGCGGGCCGGGGCTGATCATCGCCTCGCTGCTGTTTGGCCTGCTGCACGCCTTTAACACCTACAATCCCGCCGCCGGGCAACACCGGCTCGCCTGGGGTTGGGCGCTTTTCGCCACTTTCAGCGGCCTCTTTTTCGGCCTGATCCGCGAAAAAACGGGCAGCCTGCTCGGTTGCGGCATCGCGCACGGCCTGCCAGACGCCGTCGGCGAGGCGTTGGGGCGTCTGATGGGGTGGATGTAAAGTCATGCAAAGGAGGGGGTTGGTGAAACGATTGAACTGGAAGGGCCTGATGGGCAGGCTTGATCGCGCCTGGACCGGCGCAGCGTTGGGGCTGGTGGCGGCGACGGCGCTGTTTGTGTTCCCCGCGCTGCTGGCTTATTTTGGCGGCGCCGGGACGCTGGGTGTGCTGATCGGCCTGATCGGATTTCTGTTCGTGGCCCTCGTCACTGCGCTCCTGGCCTGGCTGGTCAAGCGGCTGCTGGCCCTGCC
>JAFGEY010000547.1 GCA_016931365.1 Anaerolineae bacterium | reverse complement strand
CGTCTCGCTTTGCCTTCAGCTTGTCCACGTTCGGGGGGCCAAACAGTCCCATTGTGCGCTCCTTTTAAACATATATATTCGATATAATACTGTCGCTGATGAAGGTTTTGATCAGGGCAGCCCTGCCGCTCGCCACCGCTCTGCCGACACATCCAACGCTTCCAACGCGCCCGTCAGAATGTGCTGCGCTCGTTCGTACAGGGCGGCACAATCCGTGGGCGGTGCGTCGGGGTCGGCGCTGCTGCCCCAGGCGCGGCAAAAGCCGCCGCACAGGTAACGCATTGCACAATGCTGGCACTGCCGGTTGCTATCCACCGTAACCCGGCGGTAAGCGTTGTTCCATTCCAGAACTCCTGCCAGCCCATCGCTGAACGCATTGCCCAGGTGGTGTTCTGCACCCATCAGCGCATAGCACGGAAAAGATTCCCCATCCGGCGCAATATACAGGTTCATACCCAAACCACAGGTGGAACGCGGGTTGGCTTGCCGGGTAAGGGTTTCGCTCTCATCATCCAGCGAGGTGTAAAACTCGAGCATTAAGGCATCCTCCGCCGCGCGCCCCAGGGGCAAGACCGGCTTGAAGCGCATGCCCACGCCCAACTCCTTACCCAGCGCGCGCACGGCGTCGCCTTCTGGGCCACCGGCCTGTTCCGCCGTGAGCGTGGCAGCGAGGACGATTCGGGGGTTGAGACCTGGCAGATTTGGGAGACCTGCCAGGTCTTTCAAATTCGTCACCGTGCGGGCATACGTCCCTGGCCCGCGCCGGGTGTCGTGCGTTGCCTCGTCGCCATCCACGCTGACTACGATCTGGTCAACGCTGCGCAGGATTTGTTCCCCCAATTTCGCTGATAATGAATACGCCAGATTGGTGCGTAAAACGATCTGCATGGGCTTGACCGCCTGGCGAAGTTGAGCCAGCGCGTCCAACAGTGTGTTGCGATGTGGATGAGCCAGCGGCTCGCCGCCTGTGATGATTACCTTACCAAAACCCGCTCTGGCTGACGCTTCCACCAAACTGCTGAGGGACTCCACCGACATGACCTGACCGGTCTGGCGCGGGCTGGAGGAGGCGTAACAATGATCGCAAGCAAGGTTGCAGGCATAAGTCACGTGCAGATAGGCATTGACCAGTCCCTGAGATTGAGACTTGAGCTGCGTCTGCAATGACGTCAGGCTTTGCACAGCCCGCGCGGGGTCGGTCACCAAGCCAACGCGATCCAGTTTTTCCACTGCATCAGATGGCGAAGTGCTGACCGCCAGCGCCACTGCCGCGACGGCTTTGCGCGCCTGTTTTGCCATCTCCTGCGGGTGCGAACCGCCGCGCATGATTTGCAATAACCTGCCTTTGCGCATCAAGCCGTATTTACTGCTTCCCCCTTCTACCACTGCCTGCATATTTTCTTGAGAAAAGACCTCCGCCAGGGCGCGGTCGGTGATCGAATCAAAAGTTTGTTTATAAGCCGGGCAATGGGGATCGCGTAGGGTTCCATCAAACTTTCCGCCGCTTGCAACCAGCGCATTATAAGGACACCCGCCGCGGCAATAATTCAGATGAGCGCATGGGCCGCACTCTGCCGTGATACGCTCCTGCCGCTCCTGAAACATGCGCCAAGCCGGCGTCGCCGCAAGATCGGCCGCTGTTGGCTTATCGCGCACATTGGCAAGACGAAATTCCTGCCAGCCGATAAAACGCTGGCAGGTGTATATGTCACCGTTCGGCGCAACCGCCAGGTATTTGCCCAGACAATCGCCAAAGGTGCATATTCCCCCATTGCCAGCCGAGACACTGCGGCACATCGAATCCAGTGTGCCAATACGCAGTTTCGCCGGATCTTCCAGATAGCGATCCAACATATGGGTCAGCAACTCGCCATGGGCTTGAGGCGAAAGCGACCAACTCGGTCCTTGAGATTTGTTTGCAGATAGCGGCTCCAAAGCCGCGTGGATGCTAAAACCAATCGCCTGCTGGAGAAAGAAATCAAAGACCTCATCCGCGCGTTGGGCGGACTGCGACGTGAAGGTGCATATAAAACCCACGTCCAACCCGTGTTGACGCGCCAATTCCACGCCCCGCATGGTGCAGCGGAAATATCCCTGGCCGCGCTGGGCGTCGTTGATACTTTCGGGTCCATCCAGACTGGTTCCCAAAGAGACATCGTATTCCTGGAACAATCGACAATAGTCGTCGTCCAACAACCAGAGGTTGCTTTGCAAGTGCAATTTGAGGCGGCGGCCAAATCGCCAGCTCAGAAGAGGCAGACTTCGCTCATACCAGGCGCGTCCAGCCAGGAGCGGTTCGCCGCCGTGGAAGGTCAATTCGAGGAGATCTCCGGGTGGGGTAGTTGTAGCGATCCAGTCCACTGCGGCATCCAAGACAGCATGCGGCATGATTGGCCCGTGGTTTGGCCCGAAGCAATAGGCGCAATGGGCCTGACAGGCCAACGAGGGAATGAGCATCAAATGCCGAGACATCGAAACACCGCCCTCAGTATCTTGCAACTGTCCACGAGCACACGAGCAATGATGCAGAGATGAGTAAACCAAGCGAAATGAGGTAACGTTACACATATTTTACCACACAGCAGATGCTAAACCAAATCTCGATATGCGTGCAGTGGGATTTTGCCGCTACGGCAAATCCTCATTCCCCCCTGGCAGAAGGGCCTGCCGCTAAACCGATTTGCCCGCGCCCCATGCCGGGAGTGCGGGCGTTCGTCGCCCGGGCTTTTTTCTTCTTTCTCGCTGCTGGTGCTATAATACTGGGTTTGGTTTGGGCGCGAAGCAGAAAGGATCAAGCCATGGCTACGTTGGCTGCCGATAAGCCGGCAAATGTCTCCCTCGGACAATACTGGGAGCTCTTGTCCCGACACATCACCCCGCAAAAGGCGCGGTTCGCACTGCTGACGGTCTTGTTGTCGAGCAGCATCGGCTTACAGATCGTCAATCCGCAGGTGATGCGCTACTTTATTGACGCCGCCCAATCGGGCCAGCCGCTCAAGGTGCTGATCATGGCTGCGCTGACCTTTATCGGCATTGCCCTGATCCAGCAGGTGATCGGCGTCAGCGCGACCTACACGGGCGAAAACGTGGCCTGGACGGCGACCAACGCTTTGCGCGCCGAGATTGCCCGGCACTGCCTGTACCTAGATATGGGCTTTCACAACAACCGCAGCCCCGGCGAACTGATCGAGCGCATTGACGGCGACGTGGCCGAACTCGCCAATTTCTTTTCTCAACTGGTCATCGGCGTGCTGGGCAACATCGTGTTGCTGCTGGGCATTTTAGCGGCCCTATTCCTGGAAGATTGGCGCGTGGGCGCGGCTTTTGCCGCTTTTACGATCATCACCCTGTTGGCGCTGTACCGGGTGCGCGGCGTCGCCGTGCCGCACGACAAAGCCCGCCGTCAGGCCGAGGCCGACCTGTTTGGCTTTTTGGAGGAGCGCCTGGCCGGTACCGAGGACATCCGTTCCAGCGGCGCGGTGGACTTTGTCATCCGCGGATTGTACAAGCTGCAACACACCATCCTGGTACATTGGCGCAAAGCATCATTGATGTATCTGGTGATCGGCTTTACCGGCGGCATGTTGTTTACATTGGGCACAGCCATCGCCGTGATCGCCGGTTTCTACCTTTACCGAGACGGCATGATCACCATCGGCACGGCCTACCTGCTCGTCCACTATACCAATCTGCTTGGCCGGCCGATCCGCGACCTGACCCGGCAGATCGAGAGCATGCAGACCATCGGCGCCAGCACGCAGCGGTTGATCGAGTTGCGCGGCATCCAGAGCAAGACGCAGGACGGCCCCGGCACCGAGGTGCCTTCCGGGCCGCTGCCGCTGATCTTTGACGGTGTGTCTTTTTCCTATGTGGAAGAAGAGCCGGTGCTGCACGACCTCTCTTTTGACCTGAAGCCGGGAACGGTGTTGGGCCTGTTGGGGCGCACCGGCAGCGGCAAGACCACCCTGGCCCGCCTGGTGTTCCGCCTCTACGATCCCACCGCCGGGCAGATCCAATTGGGCGGCGTGGACATCCGCCAGCCCAGCCTGAAAGCGTTGCGCGAGCGGGTGGCCATGGTCACCCAAGATGTGCAGTTGTTCCAGGCCAGCGTGCGCGATAACCTGACTTTTTTCAACCGCCGCATCCGCGACGACCAGATTCACGCCGCGATCGAACAACTGGAACTGACCGACTGGTACCGATCGCTGCCGGAAGGACTGGACACCAAACTGGAATCGGGCGGGCGGGGGCTGTCGGCCGGCGAGGCGCAATTGTTGGCCTTTACGCGCGTCTTTTTGCGCGATCCCGGCCTGGTCATCCTCGATGAAGCGTCGTCGCGGCTGGACCCGGCCACCGAGCAGCACATCGAGCGGGCAGTGGACAAGCTGCTGCTCAACCGCACGGCGATTGTCATCGCCCACCGGCTGGGAACGGTGCAGCGCGCCGACAGTATTATGATCCTGGAAGATGGGCAGATGGCCGAATACGATGAGCGCGAGCAACTGGCCGGCGATCCGACGTCGCGGTTCTACAACCTGCTGCAGACCGGGTTGGAGGAGGTGCTGGCATGACCGATCAAACCGCTATTCCGCAGATTGTGCAGAGCCAGTCTCGTCCCTTGCCGGCCTGGCTGGTCATCTGGAAGATGGTGCGCTACCGGCTCGGTTTCTGGCTGATCAATCTGGCGGCGATGATGGTGCTGACCGCATTCTGGCAGTTGCCAGGGATCGTGATGCGCATCTTTTTTAACCTGCTCACCGGCGAGGCGCCGGTTCACCTGGACGTGTGGGCGATTGTCGTCTTGCTGTTCTCGTTCGAGGTAGGACGCGCCCTGGGCATTTACGGCCTGATCCGCACCAACGTGCCCTTTTTCGTGCACACCATGACTCTGCTGCGCAAAAACCTGCTCACCCACATCCTCCGCCGCCCCGGCGCGTCGGCGCTGCCCGATTCTCCCGGCGAGGCGATCAGCCGCTTTCGCAGCGACGTGTTCGAGATCTCGCTGTTTGCGCTGTGGCTCAACGACATTCAAGGGCTGATCGCCTTTGGCGTCGTGGCCATCGTGATGATGTTGAGCATCAATCCGACGATCACCCTGCTGGCGGTAGTGCCTTTTATTTTCGTCGGCATTGTCTCCAACGCTGCTACCACACGCATCGAAAAGTACCGCCGCGCCAGCCGCAAGGCACATGGCATAGTCACCGGTTTCATCGGCGAGTTCTTTGGCGCGGTACAGGCGGTCCAAGTGGCTACGGCGGAAGAGGATGTGATCGCTCATTTCAACGAGTTGAACGAAGAACGCCGCCAGGTATCGCTCAAAGACCGTTTATTTAACGAAATCTTGCACTCGATCTTTCGCAACGCCGTCAACCTGGGCACCGGCGTGATCTTGATTTTGGCCGGACAGGCCATGCAAAAAGGTACGTTTACCCTGGGTGACTTTTCCATGTTTGTCTTTTACCTGGAAGGGATCAGCGAGTTGACCACCTTTGCCGGCCTGCTGGTGGCTCGCTACAAGCAGATCGGCGTCTCGGTGGAACGCATGAACCGCCTGATGGAGGGCGCACCTCCGCAAGCGCTGGTCGAGTTCAGTCCAATTTACCTGGATGGCCAGCTTCCAGACGTAGTCTATTCGCCCAAGACAAAAGCCGATCACTTGCATACGCTTGACGTCGCTCACCTGACCTATCGTTACCCAGGCACGGACAACGGGATCGAGGACATTAACTTGCACCTGGATCGCGGCACGCTCACCATCATCACCGGGCGGGTAGGTTCGGGCAAGACGACGCTGCTGCGCGTGCTGCTTGGCCTGCTGCCCAAGGATGCTGGAGAAATCTGCTGGAATGACCAGGCGGTCGAGCACCCGGACACGTTTTTCGTGCCGCCGCGCAGCGCGTACACGGCGCAGGTGCCGCGCCTGTTCAGCGACTCGCTCAAAGACAACCTGCTGATGGGGCTGGACAAGGATCCCCGGGCGATCATGCAGGCCATCCGCTTGGCGGTGATGGAATACGACCTGGGCGAACTGGAGGGCGGACTGGACACGGCAGTGGGGCCTAAAGGGGTCAAGCTCTCCGGCGGGCAAGTACAGCGCACGGCAGCGGCACGTATGTTCGTTCGCGAGCCGGAGCTGTTGGTCTTTGACGATCTGTCCAGCGCACTGGATGTGGAAACGGAACTGACGCTCTGGGAGCGCGTTTTCGATCACACAGGCACCAACGTGTCGGCCACCTGCCTGGCCGTATCACATCGCCGCGTGGCGCTGCGCCGCGCCGATCATATTATTGTTCTCAAGGATGGGCGGGTCGAGGCAGAGGGCAGGTTGGATGATCTGCTGGAAACCTGTGAAGAGATGCGCCGTCTCTGGCATGGTGATGCATAAAGAGCTACAAATACGGGTAGTGGCTAGATTGGACTGATGGCACATTGCTGATTGTAGTGATGAATGAACCAGCGCAAGACCAAGTCATGGAACCGGTCACATTTGGAAAAGGACAAGGTTTTGCGGACGAAACGAGCCAGTCGTTGACGCACAGTATTGTTCCACCGTTCGACATGATCGGTTTGCCCACTTTCCTTGCCCACACATTGATGGGTAGCACTGGAGAACACGTTGCGATATGCCCCCAAAAGTCGCTGTAAGAGCAACATCGGCGATATGTTTCGGGAATGCGGTTCCACAATTCCTGGCAACTTGTCTCACTACGGTCACCGATAAAGTAAGCTACAACCTGACGTGTACGACGGCATAGTGCGATCCATACCCATCGTTTGTTGCTCTTTTTAAACACAAAAGACCATAGTTCATCCAATTCGAGCACATCGTCTGAACAAGCTGGCAGAAGCGTTTTGACCAGTTCGGGAAGCTTGCTGACTTTTTCGACCAACCAGCGTGCAAGCACCTGTCTGGTGACGCCAAAGATGCGCTCGATGCCGCGCATACTGGCACGTTCCCGCCAAGTTCGCAGCACCCATTCTCTGATCGGAAAGACCTTGTTCTGGTGCGCGGGTAGCGTGCCATAGGCATTGCAGGTATGGCAGTGATACTTTTGGTTGCCTTTGTAGTCTTTGCCGTTTTTGACGATATGCTTGCTCCCACATTTTGGACAAGAATAGACGATGATGGCGACGATCACAGCACCCCTCCGAGTGTTTTTGGTGATCTGGTTTTACCACTCGAAGGCTCAGCAGTCAAAAACTAACCACTACCCTTAATCCTTTGTGTCTTTGCATCGCCAACTAAAAGTTGGATGCGCCTTTGCGTTAAAATTGGCTTTTTTCAGGAGACTCACCTGTGGTATAATCTGGCCATTGTTGACTCACCCTTGTGGAGGAGAACGATGACCGATGATCTGCACAACTCGGATTTTTTGAATTCGAAAGACCTGTTCACGCGCGCTGTCCACGCTGGAGAGCGTATGCCGGCTCCCGATTTTATCCCCACGGTCACGCCCATCTATCACGCCACCAGCTTTGCCTATGCCCAGATGGACGATCTCGACGCGATCTTTGATGGGACGCGCGAAGGCTATGTGTATACCCGCTATGGGAATCCGACCGTGCGCGCCTTTGAACGGGCCATCGCCGTGCTGGAAGAGGGAGAGGCCGCGCTGGCCTTCGGCTCCGGCATGGGGGCGATCCACGCCGCACTACTCGGATTGGGGCTTAAAGCGGGCGCCAGCGCCGTCGTCGCTCAAGACGTGTACGGGGCAACCTTTGCTCTGTTTTCCAGGCTGCTTTTCGAGCAGGGCGTGATCACCCGTTTTGTCGACACCGCCAAGTTGGATCAGGTCGATGCAGCCTGCGCTGAACTCAAGCCGCGCGTGCTTTTTGTAGAGACCGTTTCAAACCCGCTGCTCAAGGTGGCCGACATTCCCAGGTTGGCCGCGATCGCCCACGCGCACGGCGCGCTGCTGGCCGTCGACAATACCTTTGCCACTCCTTACCTCTGTCGTCCGCTGCCCCTCGGCGCAGACGTGGTCATCCACAGCGCCACCAAGTACATCGGCGGGCATGGCGACGTGCTAGGCGGAGTCATTGTCGCCGCGCAAGAACTGATCGCCCCCATGTATGAGGTCCTCAAAATCACCGGCGCCAACCTCGGCCCGCAAGATGCCTGGCTGCTGCTGCGCGGGCTCAAGACGCTGCCCCTGCGGATGGAGCGCCATTGCGCCAACGCGCTCAAGGTCACCAACGGGCTGCTCGGCACGGGCGGCATTACGCGCATCATCTATCCGGGTCGCCCCGACCACCCGCAGCACAACCTGGCGACGCGGCTGTTCGGCAAGGGGTACGGCGGGATGATTGCCTTTGAACTGCGCAACGGCTCGCGGGAGCGGGTGTTTCGATTCTTTGAGGCGCTCAAGCTCTGCCTGCCTGCCACCACCCTCGGCGACGTGTACACGCTGCTGCTCTATCCGGCCCATTCGTCGCACCGCGCCCTCAGCGCCGAACAGCGCGCCGAGTTCGGCATCGGCGAGGGGCTGGTGCGCATGTCGGTGGGCATCGAAGCGCCGGAAGACATATTGGCAGATATCAAGCAGGCTTTGGAGAACGTTTGACGTTCTTTCATAACAAACTCGAAGGGAAATGCACTGTGGACAACATACTAGATTATCTTTGGGTGGGGTTGGCCGCCCTCGCGGCCGGTTTGGTAAACGCGCTCGCCGGCGGCGGCACGCTCATCACTTTTCCGGTGTTGATGGCGGTGGGCCTGCCGGCCGTCGCCGCGAATGTGACCAACACCGTCGCCCTGTGTCCGGGCTACCTGGGAGCCACGTTCGCTCAGTTCAAAGACTTGCAGGGCCAGAAAAAGCGGCTATGGCTGCTGCTGCCGGCCGCCGTCATCGGCGGAGGCATCGGCGGCATCTTGCTCTTGAACACAGGAGAAAAGGTGTTCCGTTCGCTGGTGCCATTTCTCATTTTACTGGCATCGGGTTTGCTGGCCTCGCAAGATGTGCTGCGCGGCTGGCTCACGCGCCGCACCGGGCAAGCCGGAGCGGCGACGTCGTTGGATGTGTGGGCCTGGCTGCCGATCGGCCTGGCGGCCATTTATGGGGGCTATTTTGGCGCCGGGTTGAGCGTCATCGTGCTGGCTACGCTGGGCCTATTGATCACCGACTCACTGACGCGACTCAACGCGCTGAAACAGATCATTTCGTTCAGCGTCAATATCACCGCCGCGCTCTTTTTTGTGTTCTCGGGGCAGGTCGTGTGGTCGGTGGCGCTGGTGATGGCCGTGGGCGCGCTGATCGGCGGGGCTTTGGGCGGCCGGCTGGCCAGCCGGATCAGGCCGGCCTTGCTGCGCTGGACCGTGGTTACGATTGGAACCATTCTGGGGCTCATTTACCTGCTACGGTAAAGAAAAAGCCCTTCCAGGTTTTGAGACCTGGAAGGGCTTTTTGGGCTACATCGCCTGGCGACCTTCCAAGGCGCGAGCCAGGGTGATCGCGTCGGCATATTCCAGGTCACCGCCGACGGGCAAACCACGCGCCAGCCGGGTGACGCGGATGTTGAACGGCAGTAGTTGGCGCTGAATGTACATCGCCGTGGCCTCGCCCTCCAGGCTGGGATTCGTCGCCAAAATCACTTCAACCACTGGCTCCTGGCGCATGCGCTCGATCAACTCGCGGATGCGCAAATCCTCCGGGCCGACGCCATCTACAGGCGAGATCGCCCCGTGCAAGACGTGATACAGGCCGTGATAGCCCCCTGCCCGTTCGATCGCCAGCAGATCCAGCGGCTCCTCAACCACGCACACAACGCCGCTATCGCGTTTCGCATCGGTGCAGACCGGGCAGGGATCGACCTCGGTGATGTTAAAGCAGCGCGAGCAGAAGCGAATCCGCGCCTTGAGTTGGGTGATCGCATCACCCAGGGCCAGCACCTGCTCGGTCGAAGCGCGCAGCAGATAATAAGTCAGGCGTGAGGCCGTCTTGGGACCGATGCCGGGCAGACGAGAAAATTCTTCAACCAGGCGAGTTACAGCTTCGGGGACGGCGGCCATGTTAGAGCAACCCCGGAATATCAAGCCCACCGGTCAGCGCGCCCATCTTTTGTTCGGCCAGCGCCTTGGCTTGCGCCAGCGCTTCGTTGACCGCCGCGAGCACCATATCCTCCAGCATCTCGACATCGTCCGGATCGACCACCTCGGGCTTGATCTTGATCGACTCGATCTGCTGGTTGCCGTTGGCAACTACCGTCACCACCCCACCGCCTGAAGTGGCTGTGACCGTCTCCTCGCCAAGCGTTTCCTGAGTCCGCGCCATCTGCTCCTGAAGCTGGAGCATCTGCTGCTGCAAATTGCCCATACTCAGCTTTGGTTTGCTGCCCTGGTTGGGATTAAACGAAGAACGGCTTTTAGGTCGTTGTACTTTAGCCATAAAACACCCTCCATACACCTGGATTACCTCTAGTTGCAGGTGAGAAACCGAGTTTTTGACAAAACCTGATTCCTCTCCGGCTTTTTGACAACCTTTACTCTTTAAAATAACCTTTGAATTCCGACACTGCCTGGTCGAGCGCATCTTGCACCGGGACCAGCCCCGGAACGGCCACTTCAAGCGCGTATCCCCACGGATACCACAGCGAATCCATCTCGGGCAGACTGGGCAAAAGGACGCCCCCCACCGCCTGATCGTACCAGCCTTGCACCTCGTCATTGGCGCGAAACGCGGCCGAGCGTATGATGTCACGACGCACCGGTACCCTGCCCAGCGCCGCTTGCAGCACTTCGACGCCTCTTTGGCTGGCAACATAGTTGATTAGGGCAATCGATTCGTCCGCGTGAGCCGTGTCTGCGGCGACGTACATCGCCTGGAACACCGTAAACGGCCTCGGTGCGCGCGTTGATCCGGGCAGCGCCGGCAGCGAGGCCACACCATAATCAACGCCCGCCGCCTCGATCTGGGATACCACCCACGGCCCGTCGATCAGCATCGCCGCCCGACCAGCCGTAAACAAGTTGAGGGCATAGCTGTTCATCACCGCACGGTCGATCAACGGCTCGGGGAACAGCTTTTCCTTCAGGTACAGATCAGAGAGCAACTGCACGCCGCGCACTGCACCTTCGCTGTTGAGGCCGATGTCGTCAAAATTGCACTCGGCGCGCTCGCAACGGAAAGCATAGCCACCATACCCTTCGATGAACGGGTAGGTGTGATACTGGCTCAACAAGGGCAGCACCAATCCCCAGTGATCCTGCTCGGGATCGGTCTGCGCGCGGGCCAGCGCGAGCAGTTCGTCAAAGCTTTTGGGCGGCGCGGCGACCAATTTTTTGTTATAGATCAGAGCCACCGAGTCGAACAACACCGGCAGGCCATACTGAGCGTCGCCCACCTGACACGACCACAGTGCAGCGTCCAGATAATGGATGGCATTTTCGATCCGTGTGCGATCCAGCGCCAAAACTTGTTCCTCGGCGACAAAGCCCGCCGTCCAGTTGTGCGGCACCGGCCCCCACAGATCGGGGCCGCTACCCTCTTTTTGGGCGATCATCAGGCGCGTGCTGCCGTAGCCCCTCGGCGCGATGTCCGACCAGGGCACCAAGACCAACTCGATCTTGTAGCCGGTTTGCGCCTCAAATGCCTCGGCGATGGCCTGAAAAGCAGGATACTCGGCGCTGTCCTCGGCAAAAGTGATCCACCAGGTCAGCGCAATCGTTTCCTCTGTCGGCCGGTTCAGGCAGCCCGCGAGGAGCAAGATGCTTGATAAACAAAGAAAAAGAAGCCTTTTCAACGTTTCTGACCGTTCCATCACGGCGCGCTCAGTCATCCAACCGCGCGGTCTCGGACGATGAAAACATGTACCCCGCACCGCGCACGTTGAGAATATAGGCCGGCGAAGACGGCTCCGGCTCGATCTTTTGCCGCAGGCGGCGGATATAAACACGGATGATCGAGCGCGCCTCGCGTTCGTCGGTCTCATAGTTTTGCACCTGATAGACCAGTTCGCGGCAGCTCATCACCTGGTCGGCGTTGGCGATCAGCGTCGACAGCAGGCGCAGTTCGGTCGGCGTCAAATCGAGCGCCCCGCCATCCATAGTGACGATGTGCTTTTGCAGGTCAATGATGATGTTGCGTGACTGCAAAAAGCGCTCCCGTCTGGGGTGCGACGGCGTTGTGGCGGCCGGCTTGTCCTGGCTGCCGCGCAGTTCCTGAAGCGCAGACTGGATCTGTCCGAGCAGTTCATCCTTACGCGCCTCTTCGTAGCGTTTTTGCAGCGCCCGGTCGACAGCAGCCTCGATCTCGGGCGCGGAAGCCGGCTTGCGCAAAAAATCCACCGCGCCCCGGCGCATCGCCTGTACCGACGAGTCGAGCGTGCCATAGGCGGTAAGCATGATCAACTTGGCCTGCGGCGACAGCTTGTGGGCCATATCCATCACCTGCAAGCCATCAATGCCGGGCATCACCAGATCGACGATCAGCAGGTCAAATGGCCCGTCCTCCAGATAGGCCATCGCCTCTTCGCCGCTGGACGCGACAATGATCTCGCGATCGTCGGCGATCAGCAACTCGGCCATCGTCGTGCGCAACGTAGACTCGTCATCGACAATCAAAATACGCGTCAGATTCATCACCCATCCCCCCAACAAATGGCTTATCCTACCATACGCACAGGAAGCCTGACCGTAAAGCAACTGCCTTTGCTCTCCTGGCTTTGCACCTGGATATCGCCGCCGTGCTGCTCGATCAGCCCATAGCTGATCGCCAACCCGACGCCGGTGCCCTGGCTCTTGGTGGTATAAAACGGCTCAAACACATGTTTCATCGCCTCAGATGACAGGCCGATACCCTCATCGTGAACGTCAATGTAGGCCCACTGCTTGTCCTGGTCGAGGCGCGTGGCGAGCGTCAACTGGCCGCCGTTGGGCATCGCATCAACGGCGTTGAGCACCAGATTCAAAAAGACCTGCTTGAGTTGATCCTCGTTGGCATGCAGCCGGGGTATATCATTGGCAAAAGTCCGGCGCACGCGCACGTTGGCCTGAACCAGGCGCTTGCTCGACAGGGCCAGCACATCCTGCAAGATGGCATGCACATCGGCGACATTTTCTCCCGGGCCCGACGGGCGGCTAAAATCGAGCATGCGTTGCACGGTGCCGATCAATCGCTCCACTTCGGCCTGGGCCATGGTCAGAAACTCGCGGTTTTTTTCTTTACTCAACGAGCGATTGAGGACCAGGTGCAGGCAATTTTGCACGGCCTGCAGCGGGTTGTTCAGTTCGTGCGAGATGTAAATGATCAGCCGTCCCATTGCCGACAGCTTTTCGGCCTGCACCAACTGGGCTTGAGAGCGCGACAGGTCTTCAGCGTATTGACGCACCTGGGTGTACAGCCGCGCATTCTCGATCGCCCCACCAACCTGCCGTCCGATCGCCTCCAGCAATTGAAAACTGTGCTCGCCCCACTGCCCACCGTCTTGCGCGAGCACAGCCAACACGCCGATCACGCTCTGCTGCGTCGATAGCGGCACGCAAGCGACGATGTCCAGCCCGTGCGGGATCAATGCCGCCAAATGTGGGTCGTCGTGCAGGCTAATCGCGACGATCCGCTTGCCCGACTGCGCGGTCTGGCCGATCAAGCCCTGCCCCGGCTGCCAGCGCGCATGATCGAACGCTTCGCCCAACTGCAGCGGGATGCCTCGATGCTTGTACAAAACCACGTTTTTCGCCCCATCCGCCTCGACCAGTGCAATCAATGCCGCACGGCCGGCCATCGCGGACAGCGTTTGGTTGAGCGTAGCCATCAACACCTGATCCAGGTCAAGTGATTGGCCGGTCAGACGCGAGATCTCGTTCAGTGCGGCCAGCTCGCGGTTACGCTGCACCACCACCTGTTCCATCTCGCGCACACGCAGCGCGGCATGGATACGTGCCAAAAGCTCTTCGGGAATAAAAGGCTTGGTCACGTAATCGTCAGCGCCGGTTTCCAGCCCACGTGCCTTGTTGACCGTCGATCCCAGGCCGGTGACCATAATCACCGCAGTGTGCTGGAGCACATCGTCACTCTTGATACGGCGGCAGATTTCAAACCCTTCCACGCCGCCCGGCGAGAGCATCAGATCGAGCAGGACGAGATCAAACGCCTGCTCGACACTCGCCGCATCGGGCGAAGCGCCGCGCAGCTTTTGAAAGACCTCTTCCCGGTCGAATGCCCAGGCCGTCTCATAGCCTCGCGCCTGAAGCAACTCGATCAAGTATTCGGCGGTTTGTACGTTGTCTTCGACAACCAGGATGCGTTTTGGGCGTTCCATCGACGTGTTCCATCAACAGGCAGGTTGAGTCGCAAATCGCCCTCATTATACCATCACTCAACATCCTTCGCCAAGCGGCTTTGTAACACAGAGCAAATATCATACGTACAATAAGCGTAATCATTCAAGTCAGGTGTCCGACACCGAATCGCACCAATTGACAAATCAGGCTGATACGGGCATAATCAAGGCAACTCAAGGGAGGCAGGTAAATGGCTGCACTGTCGTGGACATTTTGGATCGCACTGGTGATGATGATCGTGGGACTGCTGGGGGTCGTCTTGCCGGTGATTCCCGGCACCGGGTTTATGTGGATCGTTGTGCTGATCTATGCCATCAGCGAGCGTTTTGCGACTATCGATGTCGTTTCGTTCATTGTCCTGACTGTACTCGGCCTGGGTGGCGCCACTGCCGACCTGTGGATGAGCCAGCTTGGGGCCAAGGTAGGGGGAGCTTCGCTGTGGTCGACAGTGTACAGTCTGGTCGGATCGCTGGTGGGGGGATTGATCGGGCTGATTTTCGCCGGAATTGGCGCCATTCCGGGGATGATCATTGGCTCGGTCGCGGGCGTTCTGATCAACGAACACCGGGAACGCCAGGACTGGAAACTGGCCTGGCAGGCCACCATAGGCTTGATGCTCGGATTTACGCTTTCGTCGGCGGTGCAATTTGCGATCGGCCTGTTGATGCTCACAATCTTTATATGGCAGGCGCTACGTGGGTGACAATGCCGGCGCCGTTTCGTACACCGGCAGCCGAACGGTGAACGTGCTGCCCAGGCGAGGTGCACTGCTCACCTCAATCTCCCCCCCATAGCCCTCGACGATCGACTTGACGATCGCCAACCCTAATCCAGTTCCCTCGATGCCGCGCATTTCGGGCGATTTGACGCGGTAGAACTTTTGAAACAGGTATTCCTGTGCTTCCGACGGAATGCCCATCCCCGTGTCGATCACTTCAATGGACACATGATCGTCGTCGACCTGGGCGGAAACGCTCACCGCGCCCTGGAAAGTGAACTTGATCGCGTTGCTGACCAGATTGCTGATGACCTGTCCCAGTCGAACCGAGTTTCCCATCACCAGCGGAAGCACCGGCGGCAGATCGATGGCGAATTCGAGTCCCTTTTGCTCGGCCAGCGGCCTGAGCGCACCTGCCGCATGAGCGACGATCTCGTTGACTGAACAAGGTTCGCATTCCATCCCGACTCCGGCCTCGATGCGACCGATGTCAAGCAGATGCTGCACCAGATCTGAAATGCGCCGCACGACGGCCAAGATGTGATCGACTTCTTTGCGCTGATCGCGGCTCAATTCACCGATCCTGGGCAGCAATTCGGCGCTGGTCTGAATTGCCTGGAGCGGCGAACGCAGGTCATGAGACACGGTCGAGACAAAATCCGACTTTATCTTGTCCATCTCTTTTAGATAAGTGATGTCCTGTATCACAAATACTCGTCCTACATCCTGGATTACAGTCATATTGGCATGAAACGTGCGTCCATCTGACAGGGGAATTTCGGCCGATTGCAGGTGTGCTTGTTGTCCCTGCTGGGCCAGATTGAGCAAGGCCTCGTTCTGTACCACATCGTGCAATCGACGGCCAGTCGGAACGACCTCTTGCGGCAAAAAGGCATCGCGTGCCGCCGGATTAAAGAGCAAAACATCGCCTTCCATATTGGTGACAATGATCGCATCGCTGGTGCCATTCACCAGCGCCTCCATCGTCGCCTGCTCCTCACGGACGCGGCCAAACAAGCGCGCGCTCTTGACCGCCACCGAAATCTGCGCGGCCAGTGCCTCCAACAGGCGCAAATCCTCGTTCGAAAATATGTTGACCTCGACACTTTCCACGTTTAATACGCCGATCACCAGTTCTTGTCCGGGAAACTCGTGTTCGCCAATAGGCACCTGGAGCGGCACCGCCAGTTCGGAGCGGGTCAGCGGCAAGTCCGGAGCGGCTTTGTGCCGCGCGTCCTGACGAACATCGGGTACGAACAAAGACTTGCCGTGCACGGCCACCCATCCGGTGATCCCCTCGCCCTCACCCTCCAACGACAGGTTCGCCATTGGCAAAGATTGATATAGATAGTTGATATTTGATTTAAAAACCAGCCGTTCATTTTCGATCAAAGCGATGGAAACGTAATAACAGTCAAACGTTTCGCGGATCAGCCGCACCACTTCCCAAAGCAAGGCATCGATGTCGAGGATCGCCCCAATATCATGGCTGACCATATTCACCAGGCTGAGACGCTCGGCGCGCTGGGCGATCTCTTCGTACAACCGTGCGTTCTCGATGGCATTGGCCGCCTGATGAGCGATAGTCTGGCAGAGGCGGATTTCGTTTTGGGTAAAAGCAGGACGAGAGGTATCACGATCAAGGCTGATCGCGCCAATGGTCCGCTGCTGGGTGACCAACGGCACGGCCAATTGCGATTTGATGCCGAGTACTCGCGCCTGATCCCAGAAAAAGCGCAGCCGTTGGTCGGCAAACACGTCGGAAATTTGCACCGGCGCACGCCGCTGGATCGCCTCGGCGATGTGCGGGCGCTCGGCCAGCGGCACCATCAAGTTCAGTTCGCCGGCATCCATATCGGGTCGATTGACCGCGCGCAATACCAACTGTGTCTCGCTGGCGTCGAGCAAAAAAACTGCGCAGCGCGGCACGTTGAGCGCTTGAGCGGCGCGCCGGGTGACAATATCTAGCACATCATCGAGGTGCAGTGAGGTCGCTGCTTCGCTGATCTCATTGATCGCCGCCAGTTCGGCGACACGCTGCTGTGTCTGTTCCAAAAGCGCTACGTTTTCAACCGTGACTGCAGCCTGGTCGGCAACCGAAGAGATGAATAAAAGGTGATCTTGGGTGAAATAATTCGGTGCGCTGTGAACCAGAAAAACTAGTCCTCTGATCTGCTGACCGCGCATCAACGGCACGGCCAATACAGAGCGCACAGGCAGCGTGTCGTCTGGCAAATTTACCCACCGCTCATCCATCATCGTATCGGCGACGATGGTCGATGCCTGGTTTTCGATCACCCAGCGAGCCAACCCATTTTCGAGCACGGTGTTGATCGATTCGTACTGCTGCTCGATGGGCAAATCCCGGCGCACCAGGATGTGGTTGACCACCACACCCTGGTCGTTGAGCAGCATAATGCTGCCATTCTCGGCGCCGATGTAAGGAATGGTCAACGACAAAACATCGGACAGCACCTTGTCGAGATTGGTGCGCGAGGTAAGATGGCGAGTGATCTCGTAGAGCAGTTGGTGCCGCAGCCGTGACGTTTCCAGTTGATCCAGCAGCCGCCCACCCACTACCAACGAGGCAACCTGCGGGCCTAACGCATACCAAAACTCGTTCCACATCGGCTCGATAGGTTCGTCGCTCTCGAGTTCGAGCACGCCGACGCGCTGCATCCCGGTGACAAGGGGCGCTACCAGCACATGAGCCTGCCCTTCTGAAATGATAAACGGCAGCCCGGTTTGAACGGCCTGTTCCAGCCGAGACGACGACACGAGGATACAGGCTTTGGCATCGTGCGGAACAACAACCTGCCGACCGAGGCTGCCGGCCTCAAAGAGCGAAAGCGCCACCCGTCGATAACCAAACGCACGACGCACGTGATCAACCAATCCGGCCAATCGCTCCGGTGTGCCGTCCCAGAACGAGACGTGCGGCCCCAAGTACCCGATGCCCTTCAACATCGCACGGGTCTGATCGCGCTCTCGTGTCAGTTTTTCTACCTGGATGCGCAATTGTTCAACTTCCGAAAGGGCCAGCACATCCAATGATTGCGAATCACTCATTCCTGGACCTATTCACCCAAAGGTAGGGCAAACCCAAAGGTGCTGCCTTTTTGCCACGTGCTCAACACCCACATCCGCCCCCCATATTGTTCGACAATCGACTTGGCGATCGTCAGACCCAACCCCGTGCCATCGATGCCTTTGGTAAGTTCGTTGCGGGCGCGATAAAACTTGACAAACAACTGCTGCTGCTCTTCCGGTTTGAGGCCAATACCAGTATCCGTAACCTGCACGTACACTTGCGCACCGTCAGAGGTCGCCTCGATGGCAATACTGCCCTGCGGGGTGTACTTGATCGCATTGTCCAATAGGTTGCTCAAGACCTGATCGATACGGCGCGGGTTAACGTGAACAGCCGGCAGCGCAGTGTCGATCTGAGACTCTATCATCAACCCCTTTTCTGCGGCCATCTGCTCAAAGCGAGCCACGGTCTGTTCGATCAGCGGGCCGACACCACAACGCTCGGCTTGCATCCCGACCCCGGCGTTGACTCGCACCAGGTCAAACAAATCGTCGAGCAAATCGGACATCTTTTTCGCGCTGCGATTGATGCCATCCAAAAACTCGATTTGGCGTTGCGTGACGGATTCTTCGTCGAGTAACAAGCTAGTATAGGTGTAAATCAACTGGAGCGGCGAGCGCAGATCATGTGAGATGGTGGAGATAAAATCGTTGCGCAGTTCATTCAGTTCTTTCAAATAAGTCACATCGTGCATCACGATGACAAACCCCACGCCCGGCGCGCTCGTGATGCCGGACTCGAAAACCGTGCCATTGTCCAGCACCAGTTCTCGGACGCAGGGCTGCTCATTCGCCTTGCACCCTTCCCAGAGGGCAAGCAAGTTCGGGTTGTTAAACACTTGAGATAAATGGCAACGCTCCGACGGGAGCAACTCGGGCACATCAAACGCTTTACGCGCCAGCGCATTCATCATCAAGACGACACCATCGGCGTCCGTCACCACAATGGCATCGCTGGCCCCATCGATGATCGCTTTGAGCCTGGCCTGTTCGGCCTGCACGGTGTAGAACAGCCGCGCATTTTCGATGGCGATGGCCGACTGTTCGGCGACGGATGAAAGCAAGGCCAGGTGCGAATCGTTAAATTTGCCAGCCTGAGTGTGGCGCAAGGTCAGCACCCCCACCAGTCGATCCCGGCGGACGAGCGGCACGCCGATCGCCGCTCCGCCGACAAAGTTATCGTCGGCAAAGTTGATCCACCTGGAGTCGTGCAGCACATCCGCGATAATCGCGCCCTGCCGGTGTCGGGATACCCAGCCGGCAAGCCCTTGATCGAGCACTTCGGCAATAACCAGATCAGCCTTTTCAGCGGGCATCTTTTGCCGGGCCAAAATCTTGTGTGCCACCAGACCCCGATCGTCGAAAATGATGATGCTGCCAATTTCCGCCCCGACACAATCCAGAGTCAGGCGAAGGACATCAGCCAAAACGCGATTGATGTCCAAGTCCTGGTTCAAACGACGGCTGACCTGATACAAGAGATTTTGCTCGTTGGTCTGAGCCTGTGAATTTTGCATACCCTTTACCCCACTCATCTAGCCAAGCTGTTACGTGATTCATTATACCATAACCATTGGGCAGAGCAAAGCTTTTGAAAATCGATGGGGGCACTTGGCTTCAAAACCTTATTTGACAACAAATCACTTTTGAACTATCATAAGTTTATCCTGTTAACCATCTGTTAACGCACAACCATCGTCCTTGCACACATCCCCCTCGCAGTAAACACTTCCAGAGGAAAAATGGAAATCGAAGCCAAGTTCGTCATCCCGGATCAAGATACAATGAACCGCCTGCAGAGCATCATCCGTCTGGGCGAGTACCGGATCGCCGTGCCCAAGACACCCCCTCAACGTGTGACCGATCGCTATCTCGACACCCCAATGCAAACCCTGTACCGGAATGGGTACGCTTGCCGCATCCGCGATCAGGGCACTGTACAAACGGTGTGCGTTAAAGGGCTGGGCGAGACCGAGGCAGCGATTCACCAGCGCGTCGAAATCGAGACACCGCCCACCACCGGCCTGAACGCCGATCTCTCAACGTGGCCGCCAAGCGAGGCTCACGAGTTGGTCCATTCGCTGATCCAGGATGCAACCTTGATCGATCTATTCACAGTTGAGCAAGACAGGCTCGTGCGTTTGCTGAAAAAACAGAGGCGCGAGATCGCCCAAATGAGCATCGACGATGTGTGCGTCAGAGCGCCAGGATGCGTACAAACCTTCTGGGGTTTGGAGATCGAGCTCGGCGTCGACGGCGTTCTCGATGACCTGCACACCCTCGCCGACCATATGACGACGACGTGGGGATTGATTCCAGACACATTGTCCAAATTTCATCGCGGATTGGCCCTGCTCAACCAGCCCAACCTGCTCCCCAATCAAAGCCAGCTCAGCGCCGCCGAGCGCGCCGAACTGACCTACATCGCTGGACACGCGCCGCGAGCCACAGTCCGCGACCAGGCACAGTTGATCCTGGATTGGGCAAATGGGGTTCCCGTGCGCGAGTCGTTCTCAGCCCTGGGGCGCTCCAAAAGCTGGGCCTATGTCTGGATCGGACGGTTCAAAGCGCAGCACATGGAGATCTTTCATTCCGAGCTGATCGCGCAGGCACGAGAGCACAGCGGTTTTGTCGTCGAAAATACGATTTTGCCGTCTGCCGCTTCAGAGACGTCCCCCGCCGATGCCCTTCCGTCGATCGAAGACCGGATCAGCCTCGACGAGTTGTGCAGCCGCTTCCAGGTGGACATGATCCACGCCCGCCGCGTGGCCGACCATGCCTTGACCCTATTTGACGGGCTGGCTTCGATCCACAACCTGGCTCCTCAATATCGCTCCCTCCTCGAAACGATGGGACTGCTGCACAACGTCGGCCTGGAAACCGACCCCGACCACCATCACACCGCCGGGCGAGACATTGTGCTCGAACACCCGCTGCAAGGGATCAGCGACGTCGAACAGCAGATGGTGGCGGCCTCGGTGTACCTGCACCGCAAGCAGTTCAAGCCCAAACGCCTTCAGAGCAATGTGATTGCGGCACTGCCTCCCACCCTGCAAGAAGACACCCTGGCCCTGTCCAGCCTGATCCGCATCGCCGACGGCCTGGACTATACCCAGGGACAGACCACCCAGATCAGCCGGATTGAAGCGATAGCGACGGGCGGATTCATCGAGGTTGCCGGGCCATACGCGTCCGTCGACGCGGCGCGGGCCGAAGCCAAGGCCGATCTGTGGGAATACCGCTTTGGCATCCCTTTGGTGATTGCGATCGAAACCGCTGAACCGCCATCAATTGACGAACTTGCTCTGCCCGTCAAAGCCGCGCGACCTGACAAGGCGCTTTTGCTCGACGAGCCGGTTCTGCTCGACGAGCCGGTTCTGCTCGACGAGCCGGTTCTGCTCGACGAGCCAGAGCAACTCGAATGGCCGCCCATCGGCGACAAGCCGGGCATCCTCCCCGGCGATCCGATGAGCGAAGCCGGGCGTAAAGTGCTTTATTTCCACTTTTGGCGGATGCTGAACAACGAACCAGGCACGCGCGAAGGAGTGGACATTGAAGTGCTGCACGACATGCGTGTGGCCACCCGGCGGATGCGCTCAGCCATCAACATATTTGGCCGTTATTTCAAACGCACCACCATTCCTCCCTTTGTGCTCAGATTGCGACGCACCGCGCGGCTGTTGGGCCAGGTGCGCGATCTGGACGTGTTCATAGAAAAGGCCCAAGTTTACCTGGATACGCTCGCGTCCGAAAATGCCCACGATCTCGACCCGCTGCTTGAGCGCTGGCAGCCCGATCGCGGCAAAGCGCGCGCCAAGCTGATTGCCTACCTGGACAGCGTCCAATACGCCGATTGGGTGTGCGATTTCGGCCAATTTCTGACCACACCCGGCGCAGGCGCGCGCAAACACAAGCGCTTCCCGCCCAAACCAATCCAGGTGCGACACGTCGTGCCAAGATTGATCTACGCCCGCTGGTCGCGCGTCCAGGCATTTGAACCACTCCTATCTCAGGCATCCGTCGAAACGCTGCACGCTTTACGGATCGAGTGCAAACGGCTGCGCTACGCGCTGGAATTTTTCCGTCAAGTGCTGGGCTCTGACGTCGAACTGGTGATCGTCCGGATCGTGCACTTGCAGGATCACCTGGGCAACCTGCACGATGCCAACGTGGCCAATACGCTGTTGAGCGAATTTCTGTTTGCACCCCAACCGGGCGCCGATCGCCTCATTGCCCCCGGCGTAGTCACCTACCTGGCCTATAAACAACGCGAACTCCAGACGCTGCTCGAAACCTTTGGGCCGATATGGGACGATTTCAATCAGCCTCAAGTGCGACAGTGGCTGGCTAACGCCATCGCCGCGCTTTGACCGCCGATTGTGATCGGCGGTCAGCGGCCGGTGGCCTGAGCTTTCCCGCGCTGCGTTTTTATGCGTTCAGGCCAATCACCCGGCCGCTCTGCGCCGATTCGACGATCGCGCACACCACTCGCGTCTGCTTGAGGCCATCGGCGGCCGTTGGCAGCGGGCCGTAGCCCTGCCAGGACGATGGGGTCAGCGTGTTTTCCAGTATGGCGCCGACGAACCCCCGCGCCACGCGCCACCAGTCTTGCGGCAGTTCGAACGCCTCCAGGCCGCAGCGCAGCGCGCCGCCGCCCGCCTTAAGCTCGCCCGCCGTCGGACTGGGTCGATGCACGAGCGCCCGCGCGTTGATCCCCTGATCGAGCAACGTTTGCTGGTGCGCCAGCAATGCATCCGGCGTCACCTTCTCGCTGACGTTGGCCCGCCAGCCTTCCACCGACGCAAATCCGGGGCGTTTGACGTAGGTCAGCGTGCCCTCTGCGCCGGAAAAGGACAGCGCAAACTCGACCAGTCCATCGATGTGCTTGATCCACTCGGCCTTGATGCGAAATTTGGCCCCGCTGTCAAAGGTCAAAAAGGTATCGTACAGGTCGGGCGTGTAGCCGAGCACCTTGCGCTGGGCGATGGCATAGACCTCGATCACCTCGGCGTCGAGCACCCAGCGCAAAAAATCGACCACGTGGCTGAGCAAAAAGTGCGCCGTCGACGAACCGGCGACCCAATCGCGGGTGCGCTGGCCCCACATCTGGGTCGGCACGACAATGTTGTCGTCCAGGTGAACCTCGCCATAAACCACCTCGCCCAGCAAACCCTGGCGGATCACGTAATGGGTGGCCCGGTCAAAGGCCGAACCCCGGTTGGCATAATTGATGAAAATGCGTGTCCCGGCCCTTTCGGCAGCCTCGGCCATCGCCTCCGCCTCGACGACAGTGGTCGCCAGCGGTTTTTCCATGATCACCGCCGGCACGCCTGCCACGATCGCCGCCAGGACGGGGTCGCGGTGCATTGGGTCCGGCGTGGCGACGACGGCCACATCGAGCGCATGCGCCTTGAACATTTCGACATAGTCGGTGTAGCATTGCGCGCCCATCTCAGCGCCCACCGACTGCGCGCGTTCGGCAATCACATCGGCGACGGCGACGACCTGCACTTCTGGCTGCGCCCGTAAAAACTGTGCGTGCTGGCGGCCCAGAATGCCCAGACCGATCACACCAGCCTTTAGACTTGTCCCCATTTCGACCTCCTCACCTAAGTCTTTTGAAAAAAGTTAATTTTAATGCCAAGACGCATCCAAAAAAAAGCCTCCGGGGTAAGTCCCTGGAGGCTGTATGCGCTATTCAAATACCGGCTTGGCCCTGCCTTGCGGCGTCAGCGCAACCACCTGCTCGGCGATCTCTTTGAACGCCAGGGCCGGATAGCTCTCGACCTGCCCCGCATCGCACAGCCCAGAAAAATCGGGATCGAGCGGCAGGCGTCCCAACATCGGCACGCCGATCTCGATTGCCGTTTCCAGCGCCTTGCTGTGCCCAAAAACCTCGATCCGCTCGCCGCACCTGGGACAGAGCACATAGCTCATGTTTTCCACCAGCCCGATGATGGGAATATTGAGTTGCTGGGCCATATGCGCCGCCTTGCGCACGACCATCCCGGCCAAGTCCTGCGGCGACGTGACCATCAGCACCGCGCTCACCGGAATCGATTGCATCACCGTCAGCGAGGCATCCGAGGTGCCGGGCGGCAAGTCGATGATCAGGTAATCGAGGTCGCGCCAGAACACCTCACTCCAAAACTGGCGGATCGCGCCGGCGATCAATGGGCCGCGCCAGATCACGGCCTGGCTTTCATCCTGGAGCAGCAGGTTGATCGACATCACCTTGATTCCGGTTTCGGTTTCGGGCGGCAAAATGCCCAGCGGGCTGCCGATGGGCGGCTCTTTGAGGCCAAACATCTTGGGGATGCTCGGCCCGGTAATGTCGGCATCGAGCACGCCGACGCGCTTGCCCTGTCGCCGCAAAATGATGGCCAATTGCGCCGCCACCGACGATTTGCCGACGCCACCCTTGCCGCTCATCACGGCGATCACGTGGGCGATATTGTTCATGCGTTCGGCAAGCGGTTTTTCCGGCTCACCCGGCGGCTGGCCGATCAGCCGCCGTTTTTCCTCGTCGGTCATTTCCGCGCGGCGAATCTTGACCTCAAGGCGATCGTCCACCTGCGATTTGATCGCCTCGGTGGCATTTTGGGCTATCGAATCTTGCAGCGGGCAGGCCAGCGTGGTCAAGGCCAGCGTAAAACTGACCTGATTGCCAGCAATTTCGAGATCGCGCACCATTCCCAAGTCAACGATGCTGCGACCCAATTCGGGATCCATCACCGTGTCCAACGCACGGCGAACTTGATCTGTGGTAATCAATGTTCCTCCTTGAATTTCCAGGCACAGCGCTGATATGTGTTCCTGTTGTGTGCCGACAGGCGATTATAACACAGCGCACAGGCAGTGTCAAAGAAATTTGGGCCAAGCCGGAAATGGGGTACAATATCCAAAATGAGAAATAGGGGCTATCCCGTGTGGTCGCCCCTGATCAAGGAGCCTGCGCATGATTTTGGAAACGCTGATCGTGGGGCAGATTGAAACCTGTTGCTATGTGGTCGGCGACCGGGCCGGTGGAACAGGTATGATCGTCGATCCGGGGGGAAACGCCGGGCGCATTTTGCAGGTCGTAGACAAGCACGACGTGCAGATTCGCTACGTGGTTAACACCCACGGCCATTTTGATCATATCCTGGCGAACGAGGACGTGCTGGACACGCTGCGCGCCAATCAGACCACACCGCCGCAGTTGGTTGCCCACCCCAACGCCGTGCCTCTGCTGGCCCAGGCCGGCGGCGCGGCCTGGTTTGGCATCGCTGCCCGTCCTGGCCCCGCGCCCGATTTGCTAGCGCAAGAAGGCGACGAACTGGCCGTAGGATCGCTGCGCTGGCAGATTTTGCACACGCCGGGCCATTCGCCGGGCAGCATTTGTCTCTACTGCGCCGCCGAAAACACCCTTTTTTCTGGCGATGTGTTGTTCCGGCGCGGCATCGGCCGAACTGACCTGCCCGGCGGGGATTTTGATACGCTTATCGGCAGCATCGAGGACAAGCTGTTTGCACTGCCAGACACAACGCGCGTCTATCCCGGTCACGGCCAGCCGACGACGATCGGTGAGGAAAAGCGGGGAAATCTGTTCGTCTAGCACGAGAAGCAAGAGTCTTGGAGGATAGCCCCTGTACAGCAGGCGCTCCTGCCCGATCTACAGTTGTGGGAGCGCACAAACAGTGTTATAATCCGACCAACAACTTTATGTTCAGTGAGTGGGCGTTATGCGCCGCAGCCTGGGCAGCAGTTAATGCTCACGTTGGGCGCTGAAAATATACTATATTCCATAGGAGAGAAAAATGACGAACAATGAGGCACCTGAAAACAAGTCGAGAGTTATGCTGGGCATCTGGACTGCGATCGGAGTAGCCATTGGAGTAGGTGTAGGCGTAGCAATCGACAATATCGCCGTCGGCGTGGGAGCGGGAATCGCCATCGGCGTCGCAATTGGGATTATTCTAAGCCGGCGAAAGAAATAAAGGACTGGAAGCAATACCCAAGTCTCCAGAAAAGCTGGTTGAGTGTCGAATCGCGGCAATACTGTGTATTGCCGCGATTCGCTGTATCAAGACCAGGCAAGCGACATGACTCGGGTTCGATATGCTGCGGACGCTCCAACTCGAGTCTGAGCATCCGCAGCTACTCGGCCAGCGCTGTGACCAGGGCTGAGCAATCACAGATCTTGTTCTATTTTCGCCGCGCGAACCAGAACGCCGCGCCGAACGCAGTCAACAACACGACCACGCCCCCGCACAGCGGTGTCAATGTGGGCTGGCTGGTCGCCTGCACCGGGGTGGGCGTCGCCGCCGGAGCCTCGACCGGCTGCGTCACGGGCGTCGAGGTTGCTGCAGGTGCGGGCAGATTGATTTTGTCCCCATCCCCTTCGAGCACCACCTCATAAGCCACCTGCTGGCCGGTTGAATCTTGCAGCACCACCAACACGCGCGCGGCAATGGCAAAATAATTGCCCCATTCGGGCCGGGCGCGCGCGAGGGCAAAATAATCCTCACTCATAAAGGGTACGCGAAGCGGCGTCATCCGGTCGGCATCAAAAGTTGTATCGATCCACACGCCGTCGCGCAGCAAAAAGGCCTTACCGCCGACCACCTTGACCGCGCCGCCGGTCGCCCCACTGCCGACATCCGATTCTTCCAGGGCGCGCTGCGCTTCGGCATCATCGACGGCGGCCTTTCCGGTCGGCGCGGCGGGCGTGGCAGCGATGACCGAATACTCGCGCTCCGCCGTCTCTTGACGGCCGCGCTCGCTGAATACCTCCACGTCTTCCTGCACCAGAAATGACGTATAAGGCGTCATAATGCCGTAACGCACCGCCAGATCGACGATCTCTTGCACCAATTCGGGCGACTCACCGTGCAGGCGAATCTGGTTGAGCAGGTAGCCGACCTTGCGAGTGGCCCACAGCCGGGGGATGAAATTCTCGCCATCTTTGGCGCGAAAGCGCACGTCGTCAAAGACAAAAGTCTGCACCTCGCCATTGACCGTGCCGCGCAGCGTCACCGTCGTGTCGCCGCCAGCCCGATAGCGCCCAGCCAGCAAAATCTGCGTCCCGGCAAACAGATCGGGCAGCGGGTAAGGATAGGTGTCCTCGACCTGGATCGTGCCGAAATCGATGCTGATGTCCGAAAGCACAGGCGTGCTGACCTTGGCGTAAAAGGCCGACACTTGTTCGTCGATGCTCTGACCGGGGCGGACATAGACGCTCGCACCGCGATGGTCGCGCGCCATCAAGTCGAGCAGTAACGTATTCACATCGTCGCCGACGCCAAAGGTAAAAATGCGCGCGTTGCCCGGCGCGGCATCATCGATGTTTGACAAGATGCGTTCCACATCGGTCACACCCTCGGTGGGCAGGCCGTCGGTCAGGAAAATGACGATGGTCGGGCGTTCAGAATCGATCTGGGCCAGCGTTTCCAGCATCGCCCGGTTGATGTCGGTGCCGCCGCCAGCCTGGAGATCGTCCACCCACTGCCGGGCCGCCTCGCGCTGCGCCACACCGACCGGCCCATCCCTAAACTGGCGCACACCGGTGCTGAATTCGACAATGTTGAATCGATCTTGCTCGTTAAGATGAGCGAGCACAAACTTGAGCGCTTCTTTGGCCTGGGCCAGCTTTTCACCGCGCATGCTGCCCGATTTATCGAGCACCAGCAGCACGTCTTTGGCGACAATTTCGGCCTCATCTATCTCGACGCGCGGCGCGAGGAGCAGCAAGAAAAATCCATCCTCGCCGGTGATGGCGTATGAGAGCAGGTTCAGGCCAATCTCTTTTTCAGCAACGGTGTAATAGAGGTCGAAATCGGCGTCGGGCTGCACGTCGTAGGCCTCATAACCAACCGCCACGTTATAGTCACTCCGCCGATCGACGGCCACATCGTGACTCGACGAATACACGGCCTTGATCGCCTCATTGGAGTGAATTTCGACGTGGATCGAAACATCCTCGATCGGTTCAGGGGAAAAACGCTCGGTATCGAGCGGGTAGCGATAGTGGATCAACCCGTTGTCCAGCGGCAGCACCTCGCTGTATTCGATCTCGACCCGCTTTTCGGCACGAGGTTCAATGGGAAAAATGCGCGCGCGAAAGGTGCTGCGCCCGATGTATTCCAGCAATGCCGGGTCGCGTTGGCGACGGACGATCTCTTCATAGATGTTTCGCGCCTGATCGGCGGGCAAAATCTCGCCAGCGAGGTATTCGCCATCGACCCACATACCAAACTCATTGATCGCTGCCTCCTCGGGCAACGGAAAAACATAGGTGCCCTCGATGCGGCGATTGGTGGGGTTGACAAAGACCTGATCGACGTGGGTAGTTGCCACTTGATCCTGGATCGTAACCGTGACGCGGTGATATTTGACAATTAAATACGGGGGAATTTCTTCAATCGGGGGATCGATGATGATGATCCCGTCGGCCAACGCAGACTGACAGGTGAGCAAAAACAGGCTCAGAGCCACCAACAGACTGATCAACGTGCCTTTTTTCATCGGAACCCTCCTCTCACATCGACGCCATTTATAACATGGACGAACAATGCGTTTGGTTTGTTCCCTTTCTGCACGACTTGCATTCTGCTGTGTCTATGCTACAATGCGCCAGTTCTTCAGCCTGTAGACCATAAGCCCAGGAAACGAGAAAAGCCCCTTGCGGGGCTTTTCGAATGAATAAAAAGATCGCTTTGAATGAATGATGTTCGGACTAGACTGCGCCAACGATGTTGGAGAAAACGTTGCCGATCACTGGGCCCAACAGGAGCAAAATCGCGACCACGACGATGGCGACCAGCACCAGAATCAGAGCGTATTCCACCAAACCCTGGCCTTCTTCACGCGGAAGATACAACATTGTCAGTCACCTCCCTCTGGACTTGTATTTGATGAGTCATATTCCTCATCAGTATCTAGTGATTATTATACCGCACAATACCAAGTTTGGCAAGGGGTTTCTGTAAATATCTCGTAAATTTTTGTCGGGGAAAAACAAGATTGATATGGGCAAAAGCCAGGTTATCACCTTAGCGATCACCGCAATGGCCGACGGCGGCCAGGCAGTAGGACGACATGAAGGCAAAGTCGTTTTTGTCGCCGGCGCGCTGCCCGGCGAACGCGTCCGCGCACGCATCGAACAAGAACACAAGCGCTGGGCGCGCGCAGAACTGATTGATGTACTGGAAGCATCGCCGCAGCGCGTCGAACCGCCATGCCCCTACTTTGGCGAGTGCGGCGGCTGCCATTCTCAGCACATCGCCTACCCGGCCCAGCTTGGCTACAAACAGCAGATCGTCGTCGAGCAGTTGCAGCGGATCGGCCACATCGAAGCGCCAGTTGTCACCCCGACGATGGGCATGGATGAACCCTGGTTCTACCGCAACCACATCCAGTTTTCTGCCACCGAGGCAGGACAACTGGGCTTTCAGACGCACAAGAGCCACCAGGTTATTCCGATCGAGCAGTGCCTGCTTTTACATCCGCTGCTCGACGAACTGCACGCCGCTTTCGACCTGGAATGGCCGGAACTGACCCGGCTGTCGCTGCGAGCAGGCATTCACACCGGGCAGCAGATGTGCATCCTGGAAACGGCGGACGATCAAGCGCCGGAACTCGAGGTCGACATTCCACTTTCGTGCCTGCTACGGCTCAACAATGGAACAGATGTGGTTTTGATCGGCCGGGATGCTTATCAAGAAACGTTACGGAACAGGCCTTTCCGCATCTCGTCGAACAGCTTTTTCCAGGTCAATACCTTGCAGACGGAACAGCTCCTCAATGTTGTCGAACAATGCCTGGAACCCCAGCCTCAAGATACCCTGCTGGATGTTTATTGCGGCGTGGGCACGCTGAGCCTGTCCTTCGCCGGACAAGTGGGCCAGATCATTGGCATTGAAGGGCATCCGGCAGCAGTCCAGGATGCAAAATTCAACACGCGCGAGGGCGAACAGGCGACTTTTATTGAGGGGAACGCCGCACGAGTCTTGCCGAACATCCAGGTCAAAATCGACAAAGCGATCATCGATCCACCGCGCAAGGGCTGTGCACCTGAGGTGCTGGCCGAAATCGCCCGGCTGACGCCCGAACGGATCGTGTATGTATCGTGCGACCCGACGACGCTGGCGCGCGACGCAATTCAACTGGTCGAACACGGTTATGCATTGGTACAGGCACAGCCACTCGATATGTTCCCGCAGACCTTTCACATCGAAACCGTGACCTGGTGGCAAAGGGCGCTATGAAAAAACTCGTCGATGTCTGGTATGCACTGAGTTACAGACTGGAAAATCATTACCTGGGGCAGATTTCGCTGCGCAACTGGCTGTGGGCGTGGGTTATCGTGCCGCCGGTGTTGGCTGTGTTCAAACAACTCGCCTGGTGGTACGCCGTGCCGCTCTCAGCGATCGGGATTGCCTTGTGGACCGGCACCCAGGTCGCCCAACGAAAGGGCTATCTGCACTTTGCGCCCGGCCCAGTCGATCTGGAATCGTCCCTCCAGCAGTCGATCGCGGTCGATGAAAAAGTGGCAGTGCGGGTGTGCGGGAACTTTGCCGTTGGGAATTGCAAGCGGTTGATGCTCAACGAGCCGGCGTTTTACACTTTTGTCAAGACTCGCGAGCACATTTTGATGGCGCACCTCAAACGGACACGCTTTTTGCTGCTCGCCCGTTCCAGACAGATCGAGGCGGGATGGTGGTATGTCTTTTTCAAGCCGGAGCAGATCGTCAGCGTTCAAACCGGGTACATCGCCAGCGGATTCAGATCGTATCCGGGACTGGCACTGACCTTTCGCCCCGCTGAAAATGCATCAACTGCCACCGTGTACGTGGTTTGCGAGGAGCGCGACGCGTTCAAGCGCATCCTCGACGATCTATGGCACATCGCGCCGCCGCAGGCTTTTGCGTCACTCGCGGCCTGACGCACGATCAGATGTGCGTGGCCTCAAGAACAAGCCAATCTCGCTTTTCGAGCATCATATCGTAGTAAAGCATTCGCCGGTAGCGACCATTGAGTTTAAAAAAATGTCTCAGATGCCTGAACGCCTGGTTCTGAAGAAAACCAAGATCGTCGTAAACAGTCAGCCCCCGATAGGTTGTCCCCGTTTTTTTGAACCCGCAGCGCAGGTAACAACGAACGGCCCGCTCATTGATCGCAGCCACATCGAGCACCATCCGCTCGAAACCGAGGGTCGCAAAGTAGTATTTGAGAAAAACTTGCAGCGCTTCAGTGCCATATCCCTGGCCCACAAAGGGTGCGCCAAAGCCGATCCCCAAACGTGCCGACCAGTGTTCGCGGATCTCGCGCAGTGAAATGCGCCCGACCATCCGCCCCGTCTCATCTTCGACGGCGTAATAGACCCGGCTCGGATCGCGGATCAGGTTATCGAACCAGATCTCGTTCTGTGCTGGCGAGCAGATGGGCCAGTCAAAAAGCCTGTAACGCGGATCGTCCGACTCGGGCCAGGTGTTCATCTCATCAAGATCGGCCAGGCACAGCGGCCGAATGACGACGCGCGGCCCTTGAAGGCGAATATCATTAGCCTGCATCGCGCTTCCCCAAGATCTATGGCTCTCCCAATTGATCAACCGGCGTATTGATGTATCGGTCGCCCTCGCCAATCAGCATCACCGGAACGCCGTTGCGGATGGGATATTTGCGGTCACAGTCACGGCAGACCAGCCACTTGCCGTCGATCAACGCCAACTGCCCCGGATCGATGCCCTCCTGGATCACACAAGCTGGACAACGTAAAATATCGAGCACAGATTCAAAAGACAAGGTCGCTTCCTCCCTGTTAAGTGGGCCAAGTATAACACAATCTGACGCATGCACAAAACTTGTTGCGCACTCTTGCGGCCATGTAATGGGACTGTAACCGAGATGTAACCCGGTCATCCGAACTCGCGTGGTACAATGCTAATATAAATATGAACAAAATCGCCCGAAAGGCATGGTATGGCACTCCCCAAAGGAACCCGTCTGTATAAAAACCGCTATCAAATCTCCAGGCTGTTGGCGCGCGGCGGGTTTGGTTTCATCTATCTGGCTTACGACGCGCTGACCTCGCGTCAGGTGGTGCTAAAAGAGTTGATCCCAGCGCTGATCAGCGATGCCGACGCCGTGCGACGCTTTATCCGCGAGGGGCGCACCCTGCAACGGCTCAAACACCCCAACATCGTCCGCGCCGAAGCGATGTTCACGGAAAACGGCCATCACTATCTGGTGCTCGAATACTTGGAAGGCGGCGTGCTCACCGATTGGCTCAAACACGGTCAGGGGATCGGCCTGAACAAAGCGGTCACGATCGCGCTTGCCCTGTGCAACGCGGTCGGCTATTTGCACGAGATGGGCATCACCCACTGCGATCTGCAACCGGGCAACGTGTTGTTCGATGGACGCGGACAGCCCAAATTGATCGATCTGGGCATCGCCCACGTTTCCGACTCGTTGGTTCACCGCGCCTGGCAAACCGAACGCAATCTGGCTATTGGCACCGTGTTCTATATGTCGCCGGAACAGCTTGACGGGGTGCGGAACGATCCTCGTGTCGATCTGTACGCGCTGAGTGCGCTACTTTACGAGATGCTTTCAGGACAGCACTACCTCGACTTTGACTCGCGCAACACGCCCGGCGCGCGCGCCGACAACGTCAACCGGGTGCGAAACGACCTTCCTGCGCCGATCAAAGGCGTACCGGGCGAAGTGAATCGGGTGATTCTCCGTGCCTTGTCCAAGTCGCCTCAAGATCGCCAGCCAAATGTCAAAGCCTTCGCCCACGAACTGACTCAGGTTTCCCTGCCCTACCTCTCACCCGCCGACGCGATTTATCTGGCTTCGCTGGGAGCCGAACATCGGGCCGAAATTGCACTCCAACCACAGGCCGAAGAATGGCCGCGCTGGGTCTGGATCGCCCTGGCCCTGGCCAACCTGGGCATCATGTTGACCGTGGGCATCTTGTTATTCATATAAATAAATCATTTTGAAATAAATTATGGGAAAAAGTATCTGGTGGATCAAATCAATAGGCGGCGCGTGGCTAGCGTTGGGCGCGATTGCAATGGTCTGGAGCACGTGGGCATGGCTTAACCACATCGCTAAAACGCCGTGGACCGCGCTGCCTGGCTTGGCTCTCGGCCTTGCAGCATGCGTCAACGGTGTGGGGTTGCTATCGAAACAAGGCTGGGCGCAAGGGCTGGCCGCAACAACACACGCACTGCTGGCCGTTTATGCATTCGCCGCCCTGCCGTTGGCGTATGCTGCGCCGCAAATCCAATGGCTCACGGGCGCGCTCTGGCTGGTTGGCCCCGGCAACGTAATCCTGGCCCTGTTGATGAGCAACGCCGGCGTGAGCGAGGCACTGTCGTGGCTGCCGCTGCAAACGGTTTATGTCCAGACTTTGCGCTGCGAGTTCTGCGGCGCGCCCCTCGATCCCCAGACGGAGACCTGCCCCCACTGTGAAGCGATCCCCGACATCGTCCGCGAGCACCTGGAACCCCGGCAGCCCAGAGCGTCGCTCGTCAACGATGAAATCGGTGTGCAATTCCCCATCGCACCGGCTGGCAAAACGTGCATTGGCAGAGGGCTAAACCAGAACGAGATCAACCTCAACAACCCCTCCGTCTCGCGCAACCACGCGTGGATCGAATACCAGGATGGTCACTTTGTGCTATATGCGAGCGACGACGCCAACGGCACCTTTGTCAACGAGCAGCGCGTGCGCCAGCACGAGTTGAGCGACGGCGACCGGGTTCGCTTTGGCCGCACACAGTTCAGATTTGTGATCGAAAGCGTGCAGGGGAAATGAACATGACGGAGCTTAGAGCCAGCCTCCTGATCGGCGCCGGATACCGCGCCCAACGCGCTGTGCAGCAATTTGCGTGCCGCCTGGCTGACCAAGATCTACATAACACCTGCATCTTGCCCCTTGTGTTGGATGAGGCGCAACGAGACACGCCATCCCAACCAACGCCGGAGGGCATGTTCCGGCTCTATCTGCCTCCACCCCAATTCGACGATGAAGCGTGGCCCCCCTGGCTGCCGGCGGAGTTGATCGACCTGCCTCCCGCGCAGCGCAACCGTACCAGAGCCTGGGCCAAAGCCGCCCTTCACCAGCGAGCCGACGATATCCACGAATTCCTAATCGAACGCATTCCTCGCCTGAGCGCGCTCGACACCGTCTCGCGTCTACGCGAGACGCGCCCAGGCGGACAGGGCTACACACTGGCTGCGGGCAACGAGATCGACATTTATGTCCTCGCTGATCTGACCGATCGACTGGGCAGCAGTATATTCATCGAATCCACCTGCCTGACCGGCCAGGTCTGCCGCCAACTCGGGCTCGTGCCGCACACCGCCGGCCTCTTGTTCCTGCCGAGCGCCACATCCCCGGCTCCGGCAGAAGAAGCAATGGCCTATGCCGCGCTCAAAGAACTGGAATACGCCAACAGCGCAGGTACAGCCGGGGAAAAACTGTGGCTTGCTGGCCTGGGCGCGCGCCACTCGGCATCCGGATCGACAGGCCCATTTGACACCGGCTGCTACCTGCTCGATACGGTCAACGAACTTGGCTACACTATGCAAGACGAATCGCACCAGGTGGACATCGCCGCCGAATGGCTGTGCGCGATGGCCCTGCAGGGCATCGCGCCGGTGCTGCAACAAAAGCTCGACCCCAGATACCACACCGCCAAATTGGGCGGAAAATCTCGCCACTATGCCAGCCTGGGCCTGGCTGTGCGCTATGTGCCCACGTCGGAGCTTGCCCACTGGACCGCCGCGCGCCTGGGCGCTGACGTGCTGTCCAGGCTGCTCGATTCGCAGCCGCGAACAGAGATCGACAGGCATGTCGGCGCGTTGATCGAACGCCTTGGGCTGTCGTTTGAGGTACTCGAAGCGCGCCTCAGACATCAAAATGTGCCCAACATCGACACCGAACTCACGCCATTGATTCGCAGCGCACCGGGACAGCTCGAACTGCGCACACGTCAGGCCTTGCACAGCATCCGCGAAAAGCACTTGCCACGAATCAAGCACGATCTTGAGCGCGCCCTGCCCGCAGGCGGCGACGAAATCAAGGAATCGATCGCCATTGCCGTGCGCATCATCCTCGAAGATGTGCCCTTGGGAGGGCTGAACGCGGCACGCGAGTTTCTCCAGACGCTGCGCCGCCGCATCGCTGAACAGCAGATCGCCGTGCAAACCCATCGACAGCAGCACAGCGCACAACTCAAACGCTCGCTCGACACAGTCAGCACAGCATTTTACGCCCTGCGCACGGCGCGGATGCGCCTGCCGCCCTGGCCGGTCGCCGCCCTTTGGGCTTTGAGCGCGATCGGGATTCCACTCTTTTCCGGCACCCGGCTCGCCTGCACACTTTGTGAGTCCAGACCTTTCTCCAGCCTGCTGGCGTTGACCATCTTGTTTGGCGGCACGATGATCGTTCTGGGGCTATGGGCCGCGCAGATGCGGCGGCAGTTGCGCCGGGTCAACCGGCAGCACGCCGACCTGGTGCGGGAGCGCTTTGCGCTAGAGAGCGCGCCGTTGATCAGCAAAACAATGCAGACGCTTTATGCCTCGACCCAGACACACATCGACGCCGCCGAAGAAAGACGAGTCGCGCTGGCCGAACAACTCAATGTCGCGTTAGAGCGCCTGCGCGCCGATCAAGAGCAATACCAACAAACACTAATTCACCTTGCCGAGCCAGGCGTGCGCCAGTCAGTAATCGACCTACAGCATGCAGAAGCATTCTATCGGCAGTTCGTTCTTGACCAAATCCCAAGGCGGCGCAGACCCCTCACCTCGCAGATCAACGCGCTGGCCCTGGACTTGGTCGAGCGGACGGGGCCGCTATCATCCTGGCAAGATAACGAGGCATCGATCGAGGAGCGCATCCAGGAAAATGTATCGCAGACAAGCCAGCCGACTATCGATGAACAGTTGGCGCAGCTCAAGATCAGCGATCTGCTGGCGACGGATGAGGCAGACGCGGCCTCTGCATTAGAGTCAATTCTGCAAGAGGCACTGCCGTGGTGGAATTTCAAGCCCGCCTTGATCCGGCGGATCAAAATGCAGCAGATCAAGCTGGTGTGCGGCGCAGCGGAACAAGCGCCCGGCTATGCCATCTCAATCCCAGGCACCAACCCGCACACACTGATCGCACTGACCGTGCACCGGGGGCTGCCGCTGCTGGCACTGCGCCGCATCGACGAATACCGCGCGCACTATGTCGACACGCTCCAGCATAGCAAACTCCCTTTGCACAGCACTGCCGCCCTGGTTCTGGCCGACGATCCACTGACCCCACACCGGCGCGACCAGCTTGCGCCATCGACGCTGTTTGCCGCCGCGCTGGCCCTGGGCATCGCCCGGCGCGACGCCGATGGCTGCTATTTAGTTCCTCACAACAAACAAAGCTGGATTCGCTTGAGCGCAGACAAGTCGCGCGCCGTGGCGCTGATGAGTATGAATGACGATGCCTGCCGCGAGGTGCAAAAACAGTTGGTCGCGCGCATCGACGCAAAAGGCAAAGCCGCTATCCACGCCATTCTGGACGAATATATGGCCGTCGTGCCCGACCTGGACGACTGGCAGGTGCGAGGTATCATCGATCTGGAACGCGCCCGCGGTCTAGAGTTGGACACCGATCTGGACGCATAACACAGCGCAGCCTGGACAGGATGTCGTCCGAGTTGCATCGTAAAACTAAATTCACATATCTTAACGTCCAGATGAACGAAAAGCCGGCACCAGAAAGGTGAACGTGCTTCCCCGGTTTAGTTCGCTTTCCACCCAGATTCGCCCACCATGCTGCTCGATAATCGTCTTGGTGATCGCCAACCCCAGGCCTGTGCCGGGAATGTCGTCCGTTTCGGGCCGCCTGATCCGAAAAAACCTTTCAAACAATTGGGCCTGATCGGCGGCGGAAATGCCAATGCCTGAATCCCGAACGTGAACCAGGATTTGGCCGTCGCGCTCCTCTGCTGACACGCGAATGTGGCCCCGTTCTGGTGTGTACTTGATCGCATTGCCGACCAGATTCTTGACCACCTGCCCCAATCGGATGCGGTTCCCCAGCACCGGAGACAGCCCTGACGCAAGCGAAAGGTCCACTTGCTGTTTTTTGGCCGCCGCGAGCCCATGCAGCACATCGACTGACTCGAAAATAATCGTTTCCAGGTCGAGCGGAGCCACCTCAAATTCGACGCCGCGCTCGATCCGGCTGAGATCGAGCAGATCGGTGATCAACTCGGTAATGTCGGCTACGCCATTGCGGATCTTGTCCACAAAAGCGGTCTGCTGTTGAGTAAGCGGCCCGGTCATTTCGATCAGATCGACAAAGCCACGAATGGCAGTGAGCGGTGAGCGCAGATCGTGCGAGACGGTGGATACAAACTCGTTTTTGAGCGATTCCAGCTCTTTGAAATAGGTCACATCCTGCATCACGACCACAAAACCCACTTCGGCGACAGTGGTCAGGTGAGCGTTAAAGGTGTGCCCATCTTTGCCGAGCACCTCGACGCGCGAGTCGGCAATGACATCGATCTTTTGCTCAAAGAGCGTTTTCAGTTCCTTGGGCAAATTCAGGTCGTCGAGCAACTGGTTCGTGGTCTCCTCGCTTTGCCAGCCCAGAATGTCGGCGGCAGCCCCATTAAGCAGCAATACGCGCCGTTCCGGATCGACAACCAGAATGCCATCAGCCGTGCCGGTCAGAATGGCCTCCAATTTTCCTCGCGCATCGCGGATCTCATTAAACAAGCGTGCATTTTGAATGGCAATCGAGGCATAATCGGCGAGTGCGGAAAGCAGGTGCAGCGTCCCGCTGCCAAACACACGGTCGGAGAGCCGATAATCGACGTTTAGCACGCCAATCGCGCGCCGGCCGACCTTGATCGGCACGGCCATCAGCGAGCGAACCAGGTAGGCGGTTTTGACTTTATGCTCGCCACTGTTGATCACGATCGGCTCGCCGCTCTTGATCACTGCTCCGGCTATGCTGTCGTCAACGCGCAGACGCAGGCTACGCGCTTGTCGCTCTTCCAGGCCCTTGGCCGCGCACACGTACAGTTCGTTCGTCTTGTCGTCGACGAGCATCAGCCAACCTTCTTCAGCCCCGGTGAGATAGACGGCCGCATCGACGAGGCGACTGAACAAGGTATCGATGTCCAGTTCAGCAGTGACCGACTTGCCAATGCTGTACAAAATGTTCAGCTCTTTCACCCGCGCTTCGAGTTGGCGATTGCTGGAGAGCAGACGCTCGGTCAGTTCATCGCGCTCACGGCGCAAGCGCACCTCGGCCAGCGCCCGGTCGATGACTGACAGCATCTCATCGACCTGGAAGGGTTTTTGCACGTAATCCCTGACCCCCAACCGGAACACCTGGATCACCAGGTCCTCAGAGCCGTGAAAGGTCATCAAGATGGCAGGGATATCCTTGTGCTGCGCTTTAAGCGCTTCCAGCACCTGAACGCCGGTCATGCGAGGCATCTGCATGTCAAGCAGGATCAAGTCGGGTTCTTCGGCTAACGCCCGGCGCAACCCTTCAGCGCCATCGCTCGCGGTCAGGGGAATGTAGCCATTGGGTTTGAGCACATAATTGACGATGAACTGGATATTTTCAGGGCCATCATCGATCACCAGAATGCGTTCGCCGGTCATTGGTCGTCTCCTTAAAAATTTGCCCCCTAGAGATGATTTTATCACAAAGACGGCAGGTTGGGCAAACAGGTCAAACATAGCTGTACAAATCATCCAAACCAGTGTAGAATAAATCAGGTAGTTCGAGGTACCCGACCCGACGCCAACTGAAAAAACACGTTTGAGGTCAAGATGACAAACTGGATGATAGGATTGTCGGAGGTGTTTTTACCCCTCTTTGCGACAACCCAGAGCTGGCCGTCGGAGCCTATGTTAGGTTTAGGCATTGTGGCGACATGCCTGCTGCTCGCCTTGTTGTTCATCGGCTGGATCCTCCGCCGCCGCACACTGCTCGAACTGCGCCGCAGCCAAAAACGCCTGTCCGCACTCTTTGAAGGCATCGACGACGCCGTGTTTGTCCACGACGAGACAGGCCACATCCTCGATTGCAACCAGGCGGCCTGCACCCGGTTGGGCTATTCGCGCCAGGAACTGCTGTCGATGCGCGCGCACGACATCGACGCGCCTGATTTTGCCGCCGGATTTTCGGATCGATGGGTGCAGCAAATCGCCAAAGGACGCTATCACTGCGAAGGCACGCATATCGCACGAGATGGCCGGCATATCGCGGTGGATGTCAACACCTCGCTGATCGATTATCAAGGCCAAAAAGCAGTACTTGCCGTTGTGCAAGACATCACCGCGCGCAAAGCGCAAGAACGGCAGCAAACCCTGTTGCGCAGCGTGGTACAGCAAGTAAAAGACGCCGTAATGCTCGTCGATGATGACACTCACGTCACCTATGTCAACCAGGCGTTCTTGGACATGTACGGCTACGAGCGAGACGAAATCGTCGGCCAGCGCTCGCAAATCTTGTTTGGCGGCACAACAGAAGAATTCGAGGTCTTTAGCAGGCAGCTCCGCGCCCGAGTTGATCAGCATGGTTTTTTTCAGGGTGAATATCAGGATCGACATAAGGACGGTAGCCTGTTCTGGGTCTCCAGCACCACCAGCCGGATTTATCTGGATGAGCCGCAGCAAACCTATTGGTTATCGATCATCCGCGACATCACCGAACAGAGGCAGGCTGAACAAGGACTGCGCGAATCGGAACACAAGTTCAGGATGATCTATGACAATGTCTTCGAGGGCATCTCAATCTACCAGGAATTTCCTAACGGCACGCGCAAACTGATCGATTGTAACGACCGTTACGCCGAGATGGCTGGCCGCAGCAAAGCTGAACTGATGGCCCTCGACAACCCCAGCCGACTCCAGGCCAAAGTCAGCCCGGCGTTCAACGCTGAACAAAACCTTCGCCTGCGCCGCGAGCATGCCCCCTACACCGGACTGTTTTCATGGCTTCGCCCCGACGGCGCTCCGAACGTCATCGAGTATGCTGCGGTGCCCATCGACGTGGACGGACATCCCCTGACCATCGGCTTTGACCGAGACATTACCGAATACATACAAACGCAACAAAATCTGCGCCTGGAACACGACTTTGTCTCCCGGCTGATGGAAACCAGCCCGGCCGGCATCGTCGTCGTCGATCTGAAAAGCGAGATCGTCTTTGCCAATGCCCGCGCCGAAGAGGTGTTTGAATTGAAACGCGACAAACAGACGAACAGCTATCTCGCGCCAGAGTGGCGCATCGTTGAATACCAGTCACCCTATTCGCCCGAAAATACACCGCTTGAACAGGTTCAGCAAACTGGCAAACCGGTTTACAACATCTTGCACACGTTCGAATGGCCCGATGGACGGCAAAAATACCTGTCGATCAACATCGCCCCACAGTTTGACGCCGCCGGTCAGATGGACAGCCAGATCATCACCACCGACGACGTCACGGCCCGCATCCGTTCCGATCTGGAGCGGCAGCGCGCACTGGAAGAGTTGGCCCGCTCTGAAGAAAAACTGCGCCTGATCTTTGACCACGCCTTTGACGGGATCAGTATCTATGAAGAAAACGTCCGCGACGGCAAGCGCATATCACGTCGGCTGATCGAGTGCAACGAACGATACGTCGAAATAGCCGGACGCAACAAGGAAGACCTGCTGAACATCGGCGACACCCGCGCCATTCAACAGGATGTGGAATATGTCTTGACTGGAGATCAAGCTGCCGAACAACTGCTCTATCAAGGCCAAACCTACCGCGGGCGATTTTCCTGGCTTCGTCCCGACGGTCAGGAAAATGTCATCGAATATAATGCCGTACCAATCCAGGTAGAAGACAAGATACTGATCGTCGGCCTCGACCGCGATATCACCGCGCAGGTGCGCGCCGAAGCCGAACGCCAGGAACTGCGCGAGAAACTCGAGCGCGCGCAGCGGATGGAAGCCCTCGGGGTGCTCGCCGGCGGCGTTGCCCACGACCTGAACAACATCCTCGGGCCGATGGTCGCCTACCCCGACCTGATCCTCAGCGACCTGCCACCGGACAGCCCGGTCCGCGACGACGTTTTGCAGATTCAGGCCGCCGCCGAACGCGCCGCCGTGGTGGTTCAAGACCTGCTTACCTTGGCCCGCCGGGGCATCTATCGCATGCTGCCGCTCAACCTGAACGGCGTGATCAACGAATATTTCCGTTCTGTATCCTTCATTGAGGCCAGCGCGCGGCATTCCAATGTTACCGTCGAGATCGAGCTTGAGCCGAACCCGCTGCCCATCGCCGGGTCGGAGCCACACCTGTCCAAAGTGATCATGAATCTGGTCAACAACGCCTTTGAAGCCATGCCTTACGGTGGCCAACTGACCGTCACCACGCAAAATCTCAGCCTCGACCAGCCATTGGTTGGCTATGAACGGGTCGAAGCGGGTGACTATGTGCTGCTGCAAGTGAGCGACAGCGGCGTCGGCATTGAGGACAAAGACCTGGACAAGCTCTTTGAACCGTTTTACACCACAAAAGAGATGGGCCGCAGCGGCAGCGGCCTGGGACTGGCCGTGATCTATGGCGTGGTGCACGACCATAACGGCAAGATCGACTTGCGCACGCAGGTGGGCCAGGGCACCGACTTTGTGCTCTATTTCCCGATCACCCGCGAAGAAATACCCGTGGCAACCGGGGCGCAGCTCAGTTACCGGGGTGTTGAAACCATCCTCGTCGTCGATGACCTGGAGGCGCAGCGCAGCCTCGCCCGCCGCCTGCTTGAATCGCTGGGCTATGCCGTCAAAACAGTCGAAAACGGGCATCAGGCCGTGGACTATATTCGGCAGCATCAGGTCGATCTGGTGCTGCTGGACATGATTATGGAAGACAAGTTTGACGGGCTGGATACCTATCGCGCAGTAGCGATGTCATACCCCGGTCAAAAGGCAATCATCGCCAGCGGCTTTTCAGAGACCGCACGGGTCAAAGAGGCGCAAAAGCTTGGCGCCGGGCGTTTTGTCAAAAAACCATATACCCTCAACGACCTGGGCGAGGCGGTTCGCGCCGAATTGGATCGATGAACAAACTAAAATACCCCGCACCTGTCCGGGGCGGCGATAGTTTATTACTCACTTGCCCATATCTTGGCTTGCTCGTCGTAACGATGATCGGCGCCGGGCTGCGCCTGTGGCTGATCGGCAGCAAGGGCCTGTGGCTCGACGAGGCCTTTAGCGTCTGGCTGGCCCGCCAGCCGTGGGCTGCGATGATGCGCTGGATCGTCCAGATCGACCAGCACCCGCCGCTCTATTACATCCTGCTCCACGGCTGGATCGCCCTGGGCGACGGTGAGGCGACCATCCGCGCCTTGTCGGCGTTGTTCAGCGCGCTGACCATCCCGCTGATCTTTGCGCTGGGTCGCACGCTGATCGATGGCCGCGCCGGGCTACTGGCCGCGCTGCTGCTGGCCCTATCGCCCTTTCATATCCGTTTCGCCCAGGAAACGCGCATGTACGCCCTGCTGGCTTTCAACGCCGTGCTGTCGATGCTGGCCGTGGCCCGCTTGCTCAAAGCGCCGCACGTCCGCGTCTGGTGGGCGATCTATACTGTCTTCACTGCGCTGACCATGCTCACCCACAACACGGCAGTCCTGTTTCCAATCGCCATCAACGGCATCATCTTGAGCCTGATCCTGGCCCAACGGCTCGGCGTCGAAACCGGGCTCGCGTTGCCGCCGTTGAAACACTGGTTGATCGCCCAGGCCGGGGTGCTGGCTCTGTGGGGTTTTTGGCTGCCTGCGTTTGTCATCCAGGCCCGGGGTGTGTATGCCGAATTCTGGCTGCCACCGCCCACCTGGGGCAAGATAGCCGAAACGCTCAAAAACTTTCTGTGTGCCTTTTTGCCCGACGATCTCGGCGCGGGACACCTGATCTGGCTCGTCTACGCGGCGGTTTTCGGGCTGGGCATCTATCATCTGCGGCGACGACTGGGCACGTTGATCCTGCTGCTCGGCCTGTTCCTGATCCCCTTTCTCGGCGATCTGCTGGTCAGCCTCAAGCGCCCCATTTTTTACGACCGCACGCTGATCTGGACGACCGTGCCACTGTACCTGCTGCTGGCTGCTGGCCTCACTTCGATGAGGTGGCGTTGGAGTGTCATCCAAATTGTCCTTCTTGTGATATTAAATATCTTTTCGCTACAAAGATACTATGTCCATTTTGAAAAAGAAGAATGGGACAAAGCCGCCGCCTATGTCGCCGGACAGGCGCGGCCAGACGATCTGCTGCTGTTCAATGCCACCTGGGTGCAAATTCCGTTCGACTATTACCTGGATCGCTTTGACCTGCAAGTTCAAGAACGCGGCGTGCCGGTCGACCTGTTTGACCGGGGCATCCTCGAACCCAAGATGGCCGAGGGCGATCTGCCCTACCTGCACAGTCTGATCGCCGGCCGCTCGCGCGTGTGGCTGGTCTACAGCCACAACTGGTACACCGATCCTCAGGGCTTGATCCCGCCCGTGCTGGCCCGGACTCTGGCGCTGTGCGACCGGCAGCAGTTCGTCGACGTGCAGGTGTTTCTGTATGCTCAAGACTGCGCTCGACCAGCGCAAGTGAGCGCGCCATCCCCACGTGTTGCCAGGACACCATAAAACCAATGGAGAAATCAATGACATCTCAATCTGACATTCAAGCTTTCGTCAAGCGCAATTACCGCTTCAACTTTGTCGTCAACGCCCTTGACGGCACCTTTTTCTGGTGCGGCGCGAGTTTCAT
>JAFGEY010000546.1 GCA_016931365.1 Anaerolineae bacterium | reverse complement strand
TTCATGATAGCAGAGGTTTTACAGGTGGGCTCGTTTTCAATGATCACTTTTTGCCAGGGTGGGTCTGGTTTAGTATATCAAAAACACACGAATCTGGTATGCGCCTGGTTCTGCCATTCTGTTCACCTCGTGAACTGTTTTGGTTTCAAGAATAGCATACCAGATAGATGGGATGAGCCGCATCATCCGTAGGGATGAAAAAAGGGATGATTCTTGCGCGTCAAAGGATGAGGCCGGTTGCACGCGCCTGGATGACGGCTTGCCGGCGATTGTGGACGCCGAGTTTGCCATAGATGCTGCGAGCATGAGATTTAACGGTGGGCAGTGAAATATAGAGCCGTTGGGCGATCTCGGCATTGGTCAAACCTTCGGCGAGCAAGTGGAGGACCTGCAACTCGCGGTCACTCAGCGGCTCGATGAGCGACTGTGGGGCGCGGGGATAAAGGGAGCAGATTTCTTCAAACGGATGTATTCCGTCCGCTGGGTGACCCAATGCCAACAGCAGTCGTCGGCTGTATTCTACAAGGGGTGCTTTAGCGTTGGCGGGGTTGATCTGTGACAACAGGCGAACGGCAGTCTGGCCTTCGTCCGCAAACAGGCGCACGTGCCCTTCGGGCGCGGCCAGGGCAAGCGCCCGATGCAGCGCCGCGAGCGCCGCATTGAGATTCCCTTGCGCTTGAAACGTCACAGCCTGCAGAAGCAACGTTTCCAGCACGACGCTCATCCGACCGGCCTCCTCAGCCGGCGCTTGCAGACGGTCCAGCCAGGCGAGCGCCTCCGTGAGCCGCCCCTCGGCCAGGAACACGCGCACCAGCGTCAAATCTTCAAACTCGCGCAGATATTCGGTCGCGTCGAGTTGCTGATAGTCCTGCGCCCAGCACGCGGCCAGCGCGCGTTGACCTTGCGCCAGCCACATTCGAGCCTGATAAGCAGACATCAGGTGGACCAGCCGGGGAACGTTGCACTGCCGGGCAATCTGCTGTGCTTTCTGGATGGCCACCAGCGCCTGTGCCTCGCACCCTTGAGCCTGTTGAATGCGGGCCAGCAAAGCATGTCCAGTTCCAAAGCTGTCCGGCGTGCCAGCCTGTTCCAGATGTGCCAATCCCTCGGTCGCGTGCTGCGCCGCGCTTTGCAGATCGTTTCGTTCATACAGAATCTTGGCCATTGCCAACTCGACATAGCCCACAATCGCGGCGGTTCTGCCATCTGCCGTCCCCATATCCATCGCCTGCTGGCAGGTGCGCATCGCTTGCCGCAGTTGCCCTTGGACGATCTGGACATCGGCCAGGTTACAAGCAAATAGCGCGGCAGCGAAGGCGATGCCGGCCGCTTGTGCAGCAGCGATGGCCTGCGAAAAAGCCGGGCCGGCGGCGGCGACGTTTCCGGCGCGGAAATAGGCCAAACCCAACACAGAGGCTGCGCGCATCCGTATGGTCAGGCTATCTTCCGGCAAATGGGCGAGGGCCTGCCTGGCGAGTTCAATGGCCCGATGCACATATCCCTGCATAGCGGCATACGATGCGCGATCCACCGTGAGCAAACCAACCAAGTTTGTGGTCTCCGCATCGGGAGAGCGGTCTTGGAGAGCGCGTTCGAGCGTTTGCAGCAAACGCTCGGCGGCCTTGGCCCTTCCGGTGACATAAAACACGCGTGCCGCAGTGAGTTGCAGTCGGGGCCGGGACTGCAAGACCTCATCCGGCAAGCTGTCCAGCCAACCTTGCAGGTGTGCAGTGGTTATCGCGGCCAACGCATCGGGATTTTGGAGCGTGCGCTCCAACATATCGGCGGCCCAGCCGTATGCTTTTGCCGCCAGTGCGTGATGGATGGCCTCAGAAGCCAGGCCGTGGCGGTCATACCAGGTGGCGGCACGGCGATGGAGTTCGAGGATAGCGTCGGGCCGGGATTCCCTGAGTCGTGCGCGTAGCAGGTCGCTGAAAAGGCGGTGGTAGCGATACCAGATATGTTCGGCGTCCAAGGGCATCAGGAACAGATTGGCGTGGTGCAGTTGTGCCAGGAGCATCTGACTGTGATGCGCGCCATCCTCCAGCGCGTCGCACAAGTCACCGCACATGCTTTCCAAGATAGACGTGGTCAGCAAGAAGCGCTGTACCGGCGGCGGCTGGCGTTGCAGGACCTCGTCGGTCAAATAGTCGAGGATAAAGTGATAGCGGCCTGAAAAGCCGGCGATCAGGTATGCGATGCCTGATTCGTCAAGACCCTGCATGGAGAGCGCGGCCATTTGCAGCCCGGCGATCCAGCCCTCGATGCGCGCGTCCAGAGCGGCGATGTTGGCAACAGTCAGCGTCAGGCCCATCGCATCGTTCAAAAAAGCGGCCGCTTCGTCGGGCATAAAGCGCAGATCATCGGCGCGCAGTTCGGTGAGCTGCCCCCGCACGCGCATCCGGGCGAGCGGCAGCGGCGGGTCGGCGCGGGTGAGGATGACCAGGCGCAGTTGCGGCGGCAGGTGATCGAGCAGAAAGGTCATCTCCTCGTGGATGGCAGACGATTCGATCAGGTGATAATCGTCCAGTACGAGGATCAAAGGAACAGCCAGCGCGGCAATCTCGTTGATCAGGTCGGTCAAGACCATCTCGATGGGCGGTGGTTGGGGTGTTTGCAGCATCGCACGCGGGGTTTTGCCGACTTGGGGCACGGCGGTTTGCAGGGCGGCGATCAGGTATGTCCAAAAGTGAGATGGCTCGTTGTCGGTAGTATCGAGGGAGAGCCAGCAAGCGAGCGAATTGCGAATTGCCAATGGCGCATTCTGGCCGGTTGCCCCGTCACTTGCTGCTTGCCAGCGGCGATCTGTTATCCACTCGGCCACTAACGTCGTCTTGCCAAAGCCGGCCGGGGCGGAGACGAGGGTCAGCTTGCAACTGGCGTCCAGGTGCGCGGTCAGGCGCGGGCGCGAGATCGAGCCGGAGCGGGGCGCAGGAACATAGAGTTTGGTGGACAGAAGCGGTGTAGTCATAAGGCGATCTTAGCACGGTTTGGGCACGGTGACAAATGGTGGAAAGTAGAGTGGGCTGTTTGTTTTTGGATAGACGGAGCGCATAGCGTAGGCGAGCAGATGCTTTGCGGAGTGACACAGGCGATGATGGCTCTGGCCGCCGGCACAGGCAACCCGTTGATGGGCGCAGCACTGATGGCCTCGTTTACGCTGGGCGCCAGTCCGGTCTTTTTTGCCCTGGCTTACCTCGCTGCCCGCCTGGGCGCCGGGTGGGAGAAGCGGTTTATGCAGGTAACAGCGGTCGTTGTCTTGATCTTGGGACTGATCGCGATTGAGAGCGGGTTGAACTTGGTCGGGTCGCCGGTGTCGTTCGCCAGCTTGACCCGTTCGCTCAGTTCTGCTGCGGCTCAGACGCCGACGATCCGATAGCTGCGCAGGCGCAGGCTGTTCGTCACCACGAACACGCTGCTGAAGGCCATTGCGCCGGCGGCGAGCATCGGGTTGAGCAGCCCCATCGCCGCGGCCGGGATCAGTACCACATTGTAAAAGAACGCCCAGAACAGGTTTTGCTTGATCGTGCGCAAGGTGCGCCGTGAGAGCGCGATGGCCCGCGCGACGCCCTGCAGGTCGCCGCTGATGAGCACGATGGGCGCGGACGCCATTGCCACATCCGTGCCGGTGCCGATAGCGATGCCCACGTCGGCCTGGGCCAACGCAGGCGCGTCGTTGATGCCGTCGCCTACCATCGCCACCACTTTGCCGGCAGATTGCAGCTTTTTCACCTCGGCGGCTTTGTCGCCGGGGAGCACCTCTGCCAGCACGCGATCCACGCCGACCTGCCTGGCGATAGCCTCCGCCGTCTGCCGGTTGTCGCCGGTGAGCATGGCCACGCGCAAACCGAGCGCGTGCAGCGCCGCAATCGCCGCCGCCGAGTTGTCCTTCACCGTGTCGGCTACGGCGATGACGCCGGCTACCGCGTTGTCTATGGCAACAAGCATCGCCGTCTTGCCCTCGCTTTGCAGACGGGCCACCTCGGCGTCCAATCCGTCCAACGGCAGGCCGCGTGCCGTCATCATCCGCAAGCTGCCGACGAGCACTGCGTGTCCATCCATCTGCGCCGCGACGCCGTGCCCGGCTTCCGCCTGGAAGCCCTCCGGCGCGGAAAGCGTCAGCCCGCGATTCCCCGCTTCTGCCACCAACGCCTCCCCCAACGGATGCTCGCTGCCCTTTTCAACGGAGGCGGCCAGGCGCAAGAGTTCGTCATCCGTGAAACGTGATGCGCGATGCGTGACAATGTCCGTCACGGCTGGCTGGCCTTTGGTGATCGTGCCGGTCTTATCCAGGACAACAGTCGTGAGGCGGCCGGCGCGCTCCAGGTCCTCGCCGGATTTGAGCAGAATGCCCAACTCTGCGCCTTTGCCTGTTCCTACCATCACGGCGGTCGGCGTCGCCAGGCCCATCGCGCAGGGACAGGCGATAACCAGCACCGCTACCATGTGAATCAGGGAGCGGGTGAACAGGCTCACATCGGCGTTGAAGGGCTGCGGCACGAACAAGTACCACACCAGCGCGGTCAACAGCGCGATCGCAATCACTACCGGGACAAAGACCGCCGAAATTCGGTCGGCCAATTGCTGGATAGGGGCTTTGCTGCCCTGCGCTTCTTCCACCAGGCGGATGATCTGCGCCAGCGCAGTCTCCCGGCCCACTTTCGTCGCCTCGAATTTGAGCAGGCCGAGCTTGTTGAGCGTCGCGCCGATGACCGCGCTGCCCGGCCTCTTTTCCACCGGCAGCGATTCGCCGGTGAGCATGGATTCGTCCGCGGCCGAGCGACCCTCGACCACCACGCCGTCCACCGGGATTTTTTCACCGGGACGCACGATGACCAGGTCGCCCACGCGCACGTCGTCCACCGGCACTTCCTGCTCCTGCCCGTCGCGGATGACGCGGGCGGTCTTGGAGCGCAAGCCCATCAGCTTTTTGATCGCTTCGCTGGTGCGACCTTTGGCGCGCGCTTCGAGGAACTTGCCGAGTTTGATCAGGGTAATGATGACGGCGGCGGTCTCAAAATAGACGTGTCCGCCGATCAGCCCCAATGTCACCGGCAGTGAGTACAGGTAGGCGGCGGAGCTGCCGAGCGCCACGAGCACGTCCATGTTTGCCGCGCCGTTGCGCAAGGCTTTGTAAGCACCCACATAGTATTGCCGGCCTACGTAGAATTGCACCGGCGTCGCCAGTGCCAGCATGAGCCATTTGGGCCAGGGCGCGTGTGCCCATTCCATCGGCAACAGGCCGAGGTCGCCGCTCATCGAAAGCAGAAATAATGGGATGGTAAAGATCAGGCCGACGATGAGCAAGTGTCGCTGCTGCGCGATTTCGGCCTCGCGGGCGCGAGCCTCGGCGTCTTCGGTATCGCCGCCGGTCTCCACCGCTTCGAATCCGGCGGCGGCCGTTGCGCGACGGAGGTCCGCCTGGCTGACCAGGGTGGGGACGTAGCGCACGCGCGCCCGCTCGGCCACGAAATTGACCTGGGCCTCCAGCACACCTTCGAGTTTGCCGAGTGCTTTCTCTAGCCGCTGCGCGTCGCTTGCATCGCTCATCCGGCGGATCACGAGATCGGCTTCGCCGGCAGCGATGCCGTAGCCTGCGCGCTCCACTCGCCCGATCAGGTCGGGCAGGATAACCAGCGTCGGGTCAAACTCCACCGTAGCCCGCTCCGACGAGAGGTTGACTACAGCACCGGTCACGCCATTGACCTTTTTCAAGCTGCGCTCCACGGTCGCCACACAGTTGGCGCACGTCATGCCAGTGATGGGTAGGGTTAGCTGTTTGGTTCCGGACATGATTCAACTCCGTACTGCGTATGCCAAGTACGCGGCAAGATTATACTGCCGGCGGGTAATTGATTTCCACCAGCAGGGCCTTGATCTGCTCCTCGGTGGCCGGAGCTTCAAATGTGATGGTGGCCTGCTTGGTCTGCGGATCAGCTTCGACGGACTGCACGCCGGCCAGTTCGCCGACCTCCATCTTGATCGTGTGCACACAGTGCTTGCACGAAATATTGGGAATGGTATACATTACCGTTGTCATTGTTTTTGTCTCCTTAAAGATAATTGCAAGTTCAAGTTTTTGAACGCTGTTGGATGTCGCTTTACTCTTCTTTACTCCCTACTTTTTACTTGTCTACTATACCTTCGTCGCCGCTTCGAACACATCGGCGATTTCCTTGAGCACGCGCTCGCGCTCTTGTTGGTCTTGGCCCTGCACAGCCGTGATGACGCACGAATTGAGATGCTCTTGAAGGATTTGGACGCTGATTTTATTCAAGGCCGCCTGCACGGCCTGGATCTGGCGAATGATGTCGATGCAATACGCATCTTGTTCCAGCATTCGTTGGATGCCTCGCAAGTGGCCCTCGGTGGTCTTGAGTCGTTTGAGCGCATCCTCGTGGTGCGCCCCGGACATGGAGCGATCGTGTTCGTGCATCTTTTTTCCCCCTTCTTGCAGGCTTGGCTAAACCCGACTACCCCTCCCACCCTGGGGGGGTATATACTATAATACATCTTTTTCGGGTGAATTGTCAAGAGGGAATCTTGGGGGGTGATCACCCACAAGTGATCGAGGTGTCATTCTGAGCGAAAAATGTATATCTATTGCACAGGCCTTGATAGTTTGGTATAATGAACTCGTGCTCTATTCGAGTTGGTTTGGTGCTGCAAACGATGCTGCTCGAAATCTCGCATGAAATAACATCATTATTCGATCTTTTGGCGATCCCGCTGGCGTTTGCCAGGACCGATCCCGGCTGGCAGTTTGATTTTCTGTCGGCGGTGATCGGCTTTGTGCTGGGTGTGCTGGCCGCGTTAGCCGTGTACCTGCTCCGCCATCGGTTGGCCGCACTCCGTGAGCGCGTGATTTTTGGCGTGATGCATGCGCGCGACCGCCTGTCCACGGGGGTAGCCGACCGCTACCGCGAGTACCTCATCGATAAAGCCGAGCAATCGCACTTGTTACGGCACGATGTGCCTCTCTCTCAAGTCTATGTCGAACCTCTCTTTGATCTGCCTCCGTTCGGCGCCGAATCCACGCCCGGCGAAGCGCAGGACGTCGATGTGTGGCGCGATCAGCGGCTGCATGACCTGTTTTATCCTCGCCCCAAGGCGATTCGTTTCGGCGATGCGCTCAAGCAGTCGTCACAATTAGCCATCCTCGGCCCGGTTGGCAGCGGGCGTACGACGGCGCTGCTGCGGATCGGGCAGCAGTTTGCGCAGCGCGAGGGCTGGCGGTTAACGATCGTCGAACCAAAAGAAAACGAGTCGACGGATATTCGTATTGCGCGCAACCGGGAACGCGAGCGTCTGCCGGTGTGGCTCGACTTGTCCTCGCTCGATCTGAGCCTGGGCGAAGCGCAAGAGCGGCACGCGCTGGTCAACCCCATCGCCGATTATGTCTCTGCGTCGTTGCACCGGCTGATCGCCGCCGCCTCAGCATCGACGGTGCGCGCCCATCTGATCGATGGGCGTGCGCTTGTGCTGTGCGACAACCTCGACCTGCTCGATCTGGAAGCGCGCCAGCGTACGCTTGCCTGGCTCGATAAGCTGTGTCGCGCCTATGAAGGCAATGTCGTGGTCGTCGGCGGCCAGCCCGACGGGTATGTAGATTTGCTCCGACTGGGTTTTGGCATCCTTTTTTTGAATGGTTTCCGCCGGCAGCAAATCGCTCAACTGGTTGGTCGATGGCAGTCTTTGTGCGAGGCCGAATTGTTGCAAGTCTGGGAGGTCGAAGCCCAGGCGGCGCGCGTCGAGCTGGAAGAAGCGCAAAAACGGGCGCGCGCGCTGGGCCACCCGCCGCCGGATGAGGCCGAGTATCCACTGCCAGAGATGCCCGCGCCGCGTCCCGGGCTGTTGAGCGTGTGGAAAGAGGGGCGTGGCGAAACCGTTTTGCCGCTCGATCTGGCGATGGCCTCTTTGTTGTGGCGCAACCAGGGACAGATTCCATCATCTCGACTGATGCGCTTTGCTCAGACGGCGATCCAGATGCTGGGACAAACCGAGAACAGCGTGCTGTCGCCGCCGCATTGGAGCCACGTGCTCGGCGCACTGGCCTGGTCGATGCACCAGCATGAAACCTATCAAGTGGAACGCAGCGAACTAGAGTCTCGCGTCCTTGAGGTATTGTCGCAGACGGTCGCTCAGTCGACGGCGGCATCTTCCGACGCTGAAGGAGAAGAGCCGCAGCGTGCCGCGCCAGACATGAGTCGGTTGGCACATACGGCGATCCAGGCGCTGCTTCAACGCGGCGATCTGCTGGTCGATGCGGGGCGGGGCCGCGTAGCTTTTGTCCACCCGATGTTTCGCGCCTACCTGGCGGCACAGTACATTGCGCGCAGCGATCAGGGCGACGCGTTGATCGCCTATGTCCGTATCCCACATTGGCAGGATACGCTCCGCTTTTACGCGGCGCTGGCTTCGCCGGAGTCGTTGGTGGTTGAGCAGGGCAAGGGAGCGGACGATATTTTTCACAGCAATGTTTTCTTCGCCGCCGAGTGCCTGTCGGCTTCGCCGGAAGGGAACAGACAATTATTGGGTGGTGTATTGGCCAAACTGGCCCAAACGCTCATCGATCCCCAAAGGCCAGTCGCCCTGCGCCGCCAATCGGCGACCATTCTGGCCCTGTCAGACCCCAAAAGTGCGCTCTATGTGTTCGGTCAGGCGACGCGAAACGCCGATCCGCAGGTTCGTGCGTTGGGTGTCTATGGGTTGGGCCAACTAAAAGATGATCGCATCGTCGCCGGGTTGATCCACGCGCTGTCTGACCCTGACCGTCTTGTGCGCAGCGGAGCCTTACACGCCCTGGCCCGGCGCGGCGGCGAGCAAGCTATCGAGGGATTGGTTCAGGGCTTGCAGGATGAGGATGATGTGGTGCGGCGAGTGGCCGCTGAAGCGCTGGCGTTGTGGCCCGACGAGGGGCACGCTATTTTGCGCGATGCCATCCAGGGAAAAGATATGTACATCCGCCGGGCGGCGATCTTTGGCCTGGGGCAGATCGAGGAACCGTGGGCTGTCGCGATCATCGATCCCCTGTCGCGTGAGGATAAAGAGTGGTTTGTCCGTTCGGCAGCCGCCGAGATGATGGAGATACTCACCGCAGGAGCGCCTCCACTGCGCCCCGAATATACGCTTGAAGACGCAGGCTGGTTGATGACCTGGGCGGCGCAGCATGGCACGGGTCTGGGCACCGGCGACGCGGCCTATCAAATGCTGCTGCGCGCACTGCGCGAAGGGGACTGGTCGGCCAGGTTGGCCGCTGCCGATACGATGCGCGCGCTTGGCGACCAGCGCGCGGTCGAACCGTTGACGCCGTTGCTGAAAGACAAAGATGTTTTGGTTCGGAATGCGGCGCACAATGCTTTGTGCGAGATCGCCCGGCGCACGGGCGAGCGGATTGTGGCTTAAAATTCACAACTGCTCACCTTCCCGCAAGTTTTCGCGGTTTTGCACGAAAATCTATGTCTTGAATGTTCAATTGTGTCAGTATGTTCAAGGATAATTTTCGGGAAGGTAGGCTGAGTAGTTGCGATGCGCATACGTTGGAGTTTCGTATCGTGAAAACTGGGTCTTGATCCCAGGGAAGGGAGTTTATAGATGGGTTCAATTTCATTGAATATCGACGATGCAATTCTTCAAAAAGCACGGCAGCGCGCCCAGAGTGAGGGGCAGCCGCTGGATCAGATCGTCTCTAAAATGCTGTACGAGTGGACGATTGTCTGGTCACCGCCGGGCATCCCCAAAGGGGCCCAGCGATACACGATCAGAAGTGGTGATACGCTGGCCCAGATCGCGCTCCGGTTTTATGGCAATGCCAAGCGCTACATTGATATCGCGCAGGCCAACGGGATCACCAATCCGGGCATGATCCGTGTGGGGCAGATCCTGATCATCCCCGATTTGAGCGTCCAACAAGCGCCCGAGCCGACGCCCGTCCAACCGACGCCGGTGCAGCCGACGCCCGTTACGCTCGCGCCGGCCTTGGACATCGAGTTTATCGAATCACCCCACTACAACCGGCGTCCAGCGGGCAGCAGAATCTGGTGTATCGTCGTCCACGCCACGGCCAACAGCACGCTGGAAGGGGTGATCAAGTGGTTCCTGAACCCACAGTCCTTTGTCAGCGCGCATTACAACATCGGCAAAGATGGGCGCATCGTGCAGATGGTGCAGGATGAACTGCGTGGCTGGCACGCCGGCAAGAGCACCTGGAAGGGTGTCGCCGACGTCAATAATTATTCGATCGGCATCGAGTTGGTGAACTTGAACAACGGCCAGGATCCCTACCCGCCGGCGCAGTATCAGACGACGGTAACCCTGTGCAAGACGCTGATGCAGAAATATGGCATCCAGGCCGAGGACATTGTCAGCCACAAAGCCATCTCGCTGAGCGGCAAGACCGACCCGATGGGCCTGGATATGGATCAACTGCGCAGAGATGTTGTTAGCTGATGATCGGAAACCGGGTTTCTGTGCATAAACCCGGTTTCTATCGGCAAAGGCACTGAGCGCGCCGGCTTGAGGCTGCGTTCTGTGCCTTTTTGCCTGAAAAATGGAAAATCCTATGGATATCATTCGGACGGAAGGCCTGACCAAAGAGTTTTTGAGTAATGGCAAGCGCGGCCCTGCGCGACGCGGCCAATCGAGGGTCAACCTGGCCGTCGATCGTCTCGATCTGGCCGTGCGCCAGGGCGAGGTGTTTGGCTTTTTGGGGCCGAACGGCGCGGGCAAAACCACCACCGTGCGTATGCTCTGCGCGCTGATCGCGCCCAGCCGGGGCAAAGCCTGGGTCGCCGGGCACGAGGTGGGGCCAGGCAACGACGCGATCCGCGGCCAGGTGGGCATTCTCACCGAAACACCCGGGCTGTACGAGCGTCTCGATGCCTCAACCAACCTGTCCTTTTTTGCCAAGCTTTACGGCGTGGGTGATGTGCCGGGACAGGTAGAAAAGTATCTCAAGATGCTCGGCCTGTGGGAGCGGCGCACTGAAATGGTGGGCGGTTTTTCCAAGGGCATGCGCCAGAAATTGGCCATCGCCCGCGCGCTGCTGCACGAGCCGCCGCTGCTTTTTCTCGACGAGCCGACCAGCGGCCTCGACCCCGATGCGGCAAAAATCGTGCGCGAGTTTATCGAAGAGCTGCGCAGCGAAGGCCGAACCATCTTTATGTGCACCCACAACCTCGACGAGGCCGACCGGCTGTGCGACCGCATCGGGGTGATCCGCCAACGCCTGGTCCGTGTGGACACGCCGGGGCGGCTGCGACAGAGTTTGTATGGTAGCAGCGTGCTGGTGCGCCTGCGCACTGTCGGGCCGGAGCACCTGGCTGCGCTGCGCGCACTGTCTTTTGTGCAAGAGGTGCGCGAGGCCGAAAATACCCTGTCGATCCGGCTGGATGACCCCGAAACGTACAACCCGCAGGTGGTGCGCGCGCTGGTACAGGCCGGCGCCGACGTGCAGTTTGTGGAAGCGGTGGAGCACTCGCTGGAAGCGGTCTATTTCGACCTGATGGCCCAGACCGATCAGGAGGTGCAGGGATGAACGTGAATTGGACGCGGGTCTGGACGGTGATCGAAAAAGAGTGGGTCGAAATAATCCGCAACAAAATGATCATCTGGTCGATGATCTTGATACCACTGCTGCTGGTGGCCATGATTGTCGGCACCGATTATCTGATCGTCCGCATCGAAGAAAAGGGCGGCGACACCGACGCCGACGAGCTGCCGGTGCCGGATCAGCTCAAGCACCTGCCGCCGGTCGAGGCGCTGCTGGTGCAGATGAACGAGCAGTACATGTTTTATCTGTTCATGATCCCGATGATGATGCCGGTGTACATTGCTGCGTTCAGCATCATCGGTGAAAAGCAGACCAAGACGCTGGAGCCGCTGCTGGCGACGCCGGTCTCCACCTGGGAACTGCTGGCCGGCAAGAGCATCACGGCGACGGCGCCGACGGTGGTTGTTGCGTGGATCAGTTATGCACTGACTTTGCTGGGGATTTGGCTGATCGTTCCACCCACCGTTTTCGTCTATGCGGCCCGCGCGGTGTGGATACTGAGCATGCTGCTGCTCAGCCCGCTGCTGGCCTTGCTCTCGGTGCTCAGCGGGGTGATCGTCTCGTCGCGGGTCAACGATCCGCGCACGGCGCAGCAAGTAACTGCCCTGTTCGTTGTGCCGGTTCTCGGCATCAGCCTGGTGGTACTGGCCGGGTGGATTTTCGTCGATGTGCAGATGGTGCTGTACGCGGCGGCGGTGACGGCGATCATCGACCTGCTGGTGCTCTATTTTGCGGTCAAGATTTTCCAGCGGGAGACGATTTTGACCAGGTGGAAATGACAGTTCTCACGCGGGGCGTGGGAACGAGAGAAATGCGGCTCATTCAGTATCTTGCTTCTTCTGCTCAACAAGATCCCAAAGATTTCCATATAAATCTTCAAATACCGCTACCGTGCCGTAAGGGGCTTCTTGGGGTGGCCTCACAAACTTGACGCCGACCGAGCGCATCTTTTCATAGTCGCGCCAAAAGTCATCGGTATCCAGGAATAGAAATACCCGACCTCCGGTTTGGTTCCCGACGAACGGTTCTTGCACCGGTGTTGCGGCGCGAGCTAAAAGCAATGATGTGCCTTTTGACCCCGGCGGCTTTACGACGACCCAGCGTTTATCCTGCTCGGGTTGGTAGGTATCTTCCACCAGTGTGAAATCCAGCTTGGAACGGAAAAACTCAATCGCTTCATCATAGTCTCGAACGACCAATGCCACGTGAAGAATGGATTGCTCTGCATCGCCCATACGAGGTTTGCTCCCCGTTTTTGACGTTAGGATGAACTCACACCTCCAAAGCCGCCGCAGCTTTGTCGCAGTCTTCCGGCGCAGGGTAGAGAACGACGCCGTAGCCGCCCTTTATATCGGCTATGCCGCTCGATTCGTTGACCCGGATACCTGCCTGAGCCAGCTTTTCATAGATATCAGCCAAAGCCCCTGACTCATCATCACCCTGAACCAACAGAGCAGAATGAGGACCATCTAGTTTCAGCCCTGCCTTTTTCGCTCCATCGATCATCTTGGAACCGTCGTTAGGAAAAAGCGTGAACCGGGTACGCATGGTGCCCAGAGGAACGGCTTTGAAAGCAAGCAAATTGACCCCAACGCCGGCAAACAGAGCAAGCAGTTTATATCCTTCGCCGGCATGATCCTCGACTGTTACGTCATAGTACGTGACTTTTTTGACATCGAATGTCATCGTTTCTCCTGGTATTATAGATTTTGTAGGCAGTTGACACTGCCCCAATTCAAGCTACAGTATCTCTCTTCGATCCTTGAACAAGGCCGG
>JAFGEY010000545.1 GCA_016931365.1 Anaerolineae bacterium | reverse complement strand
TTCATGATAGCAGAGGTTTTACAGGTGGGCTCGTTTTCAATGATCACTTTTTGCCAGGGTGGGTCTGGTTTAGTATATCAAAAACAGCCGTGACCGGCATAGACGAGAGCGGAGGTGAAGCGCGCATGTATGCCATTGATGAAAACTTGATTTTCAAGACGCAGCGGCCCAATCGCCTGCGCCCGCGTACCAGCCAAAAGCGCGAGGTGTTCTTTTTGCAGCAGCTTGAGGGAGTGCAAGATGTTTCGGTACCGCGTGTGGTGGGGTATGGGCAAGAGGATGGCATCGAGTATACGCTGATGACGCGCATGCCTGGTGCGGCGTTCAAAGCAGTGAATCCGACCGGCGAGGCACGCCGCCAGACGTTGTTTGAACTGGGCCACACCTTGCGCCGCATCCACGGCTTGCCCCAACCGCCCTTTGTGCAAAGCCGCTTATTCCCCGGCGATCATGCCCCGGTAGACGTGACCTGGCGCTTTGGCAATCTGTTCGATGACGCGCTGGCCGCCATCGCACAATCGCCGCAGCCCTGGCCACTGGACATCCCGCCGGTTGACATCGCCCGGCGCGCTATGTGGGCGCTGCCCGATGTCGACGAGTGTGTCGCCTTGCACAGCAACCCTGGCCCAGAGCACGTCTTTGTAGACCCGCAGACCGGGCAGTTTGTCGGCCTGATTGACTTTGGCGATGCCTACATCAGCCACCCGGTTCTGGATTTGCGCCGTTGGCCCGCGTCGGCTGACCGGGATGCGTTGTGGGACGGGTATACCGCCGATACGCCGGCCAGCGACGATCTGTTGCGCACCTGGCAGGTGGCACAGATTCTCATTTATCTGTCCGTGATCACGCGCAACTCGGAGCAGCGTGCGACGGCGGCAGCGGAACTGCTCAAGCTGCAAAAAGCACTCAACTGAACTGTCCGTCGTATGAATGCTTCTCATTGCATATTGTGGCGCCCCTACGAGAGCATCGCGTCGATCTGGGCCACACGCCGGGCGTGCCGGCCGCCCTGGAATTCGGCCTGGAGCCAGGTATCGACGACCTTGAACGCCATTTCGAGCGGGATCGTGCGTTCGCCGATCGAGAGCACGTTGGCATTGTTGTGTTCGCGCGACATCCGCGCGGTGTATTCGTCCCAGCACAACGCGCAGCGAATGCCTTTGACCTTGTTGGCGACGATCGCCTCGCCGTTGCCGCTGCCACCAAGCACGATACCCAGGCCGTAGTCGCCATGCGCCACCGCCTCGGCGACGGGGCGGATGTAGAGCGGGTAATCGACCGATTCGGGCGAATGGGTGCCCAAGTCCTGCACCGCGTAACCCTGTTCGAGCAGATGGGCCTTGATTGCCTCTTTATATTGAAACCCGGCGTGGTCCGAGCCGATGGCGATAGTTGGTTGGTCGTTCATCTATGCTCCTTGTCAGTCTGCCGTCAATTCTTCTGCTTTGCATATGGGGCTGGTTTGAACCAGAGCTTGATGCGGTGTTTTGACCAGAGTTTCCGGCACAAATAGTGCAAAGATGGCGGCTGAAATCAACCCCGCTGCTGCCATCGCCCAGGCTGCGGTGGGTAGCGCGACCAGGTCGGCCACCCAGCCGACAATAAGTGGCCCGCCGCTGGAGCCACCGTCGCCGATGAACCGCCACAGGCCCAAGAACTCGCCCCTGCTCTCTGACGGTGCCAGGTCGGCGCCGATGGTCAGCATGATGCCAGAGCCGAGGCCGTTGCCCAGGCTGATGATCGTCATCGCCAACAGCAAGCCAATCGGTGTGCCGGTCAAAGGCACCAGCGCCATGCCGATCGCCTGAATGGCGAAACAAGGCACGACTGCCCACTTGCGGCCCCAGCGATCCATAATCCAGCCGGCTGGGTAAAAGATCGCCATATCGACCGTCGAGGCGATGCTTTCCAACAAGCCGATGGCCTGCACGTCCATGCCGAGTACGTCGGCGGCGTAGAGGGGTATGATCACCGGCCGCCCGGCGCGGATCGTCTGTGCGAAAACCTGCCCCAGCCCGGCGGCGGTCAGCACCCGCCAACGGGCCTTGATCGTATACCACAGCGGTCGGCGTGGCGCATGCACCGATACGCTGAGCCGACGCCCTTGAGCGGCAGGGACAAAGCGAACGATCAGCAAAAGCGCCCCGAGCTGGAGCAGGCTAAAGGCCACGAATGCCGCGCGCAGCCCCCAGGCGGTGGCGACCGTGCCGCCCAACAGGGGGCCGATCAGCCGGCCGGCGCGAAAGAGGCCGCCCAGCAGCGAGATCGAGCGGCCGCGGCTGGCTGTGGCCGCTGCTTCGGCAATGTAGGCGTGACGGGCCACGCCGTACAGCGACGCGCCCAGTCCGGCGATCAGGCGCAACAGCAGCGCGACGATGGTCGATTCGCACCACGCCAGCGCCAGCACCGAAACGGCCATACAGCCGGTGCCCAGCAGCATGGTGTGTTTTTGTCCCAGGTGGCGCAGCAGCAGCCCGGAAGGGATGTCGCCCAGCAGCAAACCCAGTCCCTCCCCGGCCAGCATCAGGCCGATCAGCCCATAAGATGACTCTAGCGCTTTAACGTACAGCGGCAGCACCGGGAACAAGACCGCCTCCGAGGTGGCGATCAGCAGTGCAGGCAGGTAAAAGGGCAGGATCAGTGGGTGTTTGAAGATGCCAAGTCGCCTGATTGTCACCTCAAATCCCCATAGGACGCGATCAATTCGCCGCGCAGCACGGTGACGGCGCGGCCGCGCAGCCGCACGCGATCGCCATCGACTTGGACATAGATTGTGCCGCCGCGCGCCGAGGCCTGATACCCGAGCAACAGGTTTTTGCCCAGCTTGCGCTGCCAGAACGGCCCCAGGCAGCAGTGCGCCGACCCGGTGACCGGGTCCTCGTTGACGCCCACGGCCGGGGCGAAAAAGCGGGACACAAAGTCATACGGGGCAGCGTCGGCGGAAGCTGTGATCATGATTCCGCGCGCGGACACCGTTTTGAGCCGGGAAAAATCGGGGGCAAGGCCGCGCACGATCTGAGCCGAATCGACCTCGATCAAGTAACTAGAGCGGCTTTGTCCAACGTATCGAACTGCTGACAGCCCCAACGCGTCGAGCAGCCCGTCTGGTGGATCGGCGGGGCTGTCCAGCCTGGCCGGAAAGTCGAGTTCGATCTGGTCGTCGACGCGCCGGGCGGTGAGCAGCCCGCTGCGGGTGTGAAAATGGGCCTGTTGATCGGGTTTGAGCGCGCCGGTTTCAAAGAGCGTATGGGCGCTGGCGAGCGTGGCGTGCCCGCACAGACTGACCTCGACGGCAGGGGTGAACCAGCGCAGGTTGAATCCATCGTCCTGGGGGAGCAGAAAGGCCGTTTCCGACAGGTTCATCTCGGCGGCGACGGCTTGCATCCACGCTGCGTCTGGCGGCGCGTCGAGCAGACAAACGGCCGCCGGATTGCCGGAAAAGGGCCTGTCGGTAAAGGCATCAACCTGGAAGATTGGAATGGACATCGTTTCTCCTTACTACGTTGATCGATATGGACGACTAGGGTTTCAATGTCGGCGATCCTGGGTTTTCTTTCTGTGCGGTTTCCTGGGCCACTTCGCCGACGCGCAGAGTGGGGTGCAGCCGCCAGTCGAGGTTCCAGAGCAAGTAACAGCACACGAGAAAGGTTGACACGCCTATCAAGTAGCCTTCAAAGACGTTGGCCTGCATCACCATGATGGCGATCATCCCAAAGGCGCAGCCGAGCAGGTCGAGGGCCAGTGTCGCGCCGAGCTTGCCCAGGCCCAGCCGGGCCAGCCGGTGCGAGGTGTGATCGATGCCGCCCTTCATCAGTGAGACGTTGCGCCGGAAACGAGAGATAAAGACCATTGTCGTGTCGAACAGCGGCACGCCGAGCACCAGCACAGGCACCATCCAGGTCACAAAGTGGACGTTGTCGGGAAAGCGCAGCTTGATCCCCAGGTTGGCGAGCACAAGCCCTAAAAAGAGCGCGCCCGCGTCGCCCATAAAGATCTGCGCGCGGGGCAGGGGCAGGTTGTAGCGCAAAAAGCCCAGGCACGCGCCGGTCACGGCAGCGGCCAGCGCTGAGACGAGATATTGGCCGTTCATCGCCGCGATGAGGGTGAAAAAGGCCGCGGCTACTGCCGAGATGCCGCCGGCGAGGCCGTCCATATTGTCTGAAAAGTTGATCCCGTTGGTGACATAGAGCACCCAGATGACTGTGAGTATGATGTTCAGCGGTAGGGGTACAGGCAGTTGGATGTACACGCCGGTGAGGATCGGCAAGGCGACAGCGACGGCCTGGGCCAGCAGTTTGGGCAGCGGCTTGAGCCGCACCCGGTCATCCCACAGACCAACTGCGCCCATTACGGTTGCGCCGGCAAGGATGCCGGCCAGTTCGCTCAGATTTTTCCAGTTTTGAAACCAGATCGAGGCGACGACGCCACCGAGCAGCAAGGCGACCGTTGCGCCGAGGTAAATAGCCACGCCGCCCATCATCGCCGTAGGTTCGTGATGCGCCCGGTCGGCGCGGGGAACCGAGATCAGGTTCAACCTGAAAGCCAGCCGGCGGATCGCCGGGGTGCCGATCAGGGCCAGGAACAGCGCGCCCCCAAAAATGGCAACAACAATACTCATTGAACCCTCAATAGAAACCAGGTTTTTGTCAAAAACCCGGTTGCTCACAATAGTCTAAACTCCAATTGTTATGAAACAGCGTATTTTGCCAAACGGCCCAGCGGCGGCAACGGTTCACCGATCAGCGGCCGGGCATAATCGACGAACGCTTGGGTAACGTCATCGCCGGCCGGGGTGATGTATTCGCCGGGCAGGAGCTTTTCGGCGTTGGCGATCTCGGCTAATGGCGCGGTGCCGGTGTCGCAGAAATAGGCTTCGCCCGGCCGACGGACGAGCGTAATCATCACATCGCTCTGTCCCTCGACGGCGGCCTTGACCGCCGCGCGGCCCACGCGGTAGGCTTCGTCGGCGTCGACCGCGGAGATGGCCGCCGAAAAAGAGCGCTGCAAATAGTTGGGCTTGTCCAACCGCACCTTGAGGCCGATCCGGTCGCCAATCAGCGCGGCGATATAATCGGCGGCGCCGCCCTTCATCTTGTGCCCAAAGGCGTCGACCTCTTCGATGCCAGAGTCAGGTACCGCGCCTTCGCTGAGGGCGATCACGCAGTGATCTTTTTCGCTCACAATACGATCCACAGCTTTGATCACCTGCGCTTCGATCACCGGGCATTCGGGCACGTAGATCAGGTGCGGGGCGTCGCCCGGTTCGTCGCGGCCCAACGCGGCGGCGGCAGTCAGCCAGCCGGCGTTGCGGCCCATGATCTCGACGATTTTCACCGGGCTGCTGCGGCCCATCGCTTCGGTGTCGCGCCCACTGTCGCGCAGGGCCAGGGCGACAAATCGTGCGGCGCTGCCATAACCGGGGCAGTGATCGGTGTGGGCCAGGTCATTGTCGACCGTCTTGGGCACGCCAATGGCATGCAGTTCATAGCCCATCTGCTGCGCGGCGAGATGGACCTGGTGCGCGGTATCCATCGAGTCGTTGCCACCGTTGTAGAAAAAGTAGTGGATATTGTGCGCGCGCAAAACATCGATAATTCTCGTATAATCGTCTTTTTTGACCTTGTAGCGCACCGATCCCAGCGCCGCGCCGGGCGTGCGACGCAGTCGTTGCAGCGTTTCATCGGATTCACGAGCCAGGTCGATCAGCTTACCGGCCAGCAGCCCGGCGATGCCATTGAGCATACCATACACGCCGCCGATGGCCTGTTGCTGCATCGCTTCGTGGATCACGCCGACGAGGCTGTTATTGATCACCAGAGTCGGACCGCCAGACTGACCGACGATGAGGTTGCCTTTGATCATCGTATCTCCCTCCATTTTGTTGGATACCCGCCGCCTGGCGGACAGCCGGTCTCCGCGTGATGGGGTGTGGACGGGTCAATTGTACCCCAAACAAGGCGGGTGTCAAGCAGTCGTGTGCGATGTTTGGTCAGCCTGCCCAAGCGCGAAATCGTACAGACTCGTCGAACGCCCGGCGTTTGTAGAGCCAGGTTCGAGTCAATCATTTTGGGGGCTTGACTTTTTCAGTTATTTGTTGTATACTACTCTGTAGTACAGAGTACTCTGAAATTCACACAACTCTAAAGGAGTAATCATGGAAATCTCTCCTTCTGAAGCCCAAGAAGCACTGGCGGCCATCCAAAAGATGGAGCAGAAAGCCCGCCACGCGATTGCCAGCAGCGGCACCACCATCACCCTGATCGTTACCGGTGTCGTCTGGCTGATTGGATTTATATGCACCCAATTCTTGCCGGAAATCAGTGGTTATGTCTGGATCGGATTAAGCATTGCCGGCAGCATCCTGGGCACCCTCTGGGGCTTCCGGGCGGGGAAGCGCGTCCGCAGTGCGACGGCACTCCCGACGGCAAAGCGCGCCGGCCTCTTCTGGCTGCTCCTGGTCTTTTACTGCATGGCCACGATCGCGGTCACTTGGCCGCTGGATGGGAAACAAACGTCCATGGTCATTGTCCTGTTCATCATGATCGGCCAGTTGTCTATGGGCCTGCTGCTCTCCTTTGCCTCCGTCTGGTGGCCGCTGCCGATCACCGCCCTGGTGTTGATCAGCTACTTTTTACTGCCCGATCTCTTCTACTTGTGGATGGGAGTTTTGGGCGGCGGCGGGATGATCGCCCTGGGCCTGTACATCCGTTCCAGGTGGTAAGCCATGACCAATCTGAATGAAACCATCCACCAGCCGGTGCGCCTGCGCATCATGGCTGCCCTGGTCACCCTGGAAGCAGGCGACGAGGTGGACTTTACCTACCTGCGCGACCTGCTGGATGTGACCGACGGCAACCTGGGCGCCCACCTGCGCAAGCTGGAAGAAGCCGGCTACATTGCAGTCAACAAGGTTTTTGTGGAGCGCAAACCGCGCACCTACGTCACCGCCACCTCAGAAGGACGCCAGGTCTTTCAGGAACACGTGGCGGCCCTAGAAGCGATTTTGAAGAGCAAGTGAGGGAAAATAGCGTTCGGCCCATTACAAGATGTGCGGCCAGGAGTATGTTACCATGATTAGTTCATTCAAGGAATTGACGAAGAAACAAGAGCAGCTTGCGGGCGGTAAAGGCAGAACATTGGCCAGGCTTTATCAAGCCGGCTACCGGGTGCCTGATGGATTCATCATCCTGCCGACGGCCTTCGTTAGTGACGAGCTGACGGCCGAAGCGTGGTCACTGGTGCAGACATATCTCGCCCGTCTGCGGAAAGATAATAAGAATGGTTCCTTCGCCGTGCGCTCTTCCGCATTGCACGAAGACTCCGCTCTGGCATCGTTCGCCGGTGAATTCGAGACGGTCCTGGATGTGTGGACGGACGAGGAGATCCGGCAAGCCATCCACACTGTGCGCCGCTCGCGGCACAACGCCAGGGTGCAAGCCTACAGCCAAGCCCAGGGGCTGGAGGAGACGGAACACGAAATCGCCGTCGTCGTCCAGCGCCTTATCCAAGCAGAGCTCTCCGGCGTGCTGTTCACCGCCGACCCGGTGACGGGCGACCTGATGCGGATGACGGGCAATTTCGTGCAAGGGTTGGGTGAAGCCCTGGTCTCCGGACAGGCCAATCCGCAAACCTTTACCCTGGCTCGTCCGAAGGGCACGTACAGCGGGCCGGCGGAACTCAACCGCCTCACACGCGCGCTTTATCGCAACGCCTGCGGGTTGGAAAAAGACCTGGGGGGGCAACAAGACATCGAATGGGCGATAGCGGGTGGACGGCTGTACATCCTCCAATCGCGCCCCATCACCACCCTGGGCGGCTACAAAGCAGAAACCGCCGAATGGAACGACAGTCTCAGGGGCAACTTTATATGGTCCGGCGCCAACTTGGGCGAAAACGCGCCGCATGTGCTTACTCCTTTTTCATGCTCCCTGCGGAAGGATCTCGTCTATGAAGGGGTGGATTTTTGTGACAGTTCTGCCATAGGAGTGGACGGTTATCCAATGGCCGGCATCATCGGCGGTCGTGGGTATATCAATCTGAGCATCCAGATTTCCGTCAGCCGCCCATTCTTCGGCGGCAACACGCCAAAGGCAGCACAACAAGCCATTGCCTTTTGGGGAGGCATTCCAGAGGGTGTGGACATTCCGCTCGTTCCTATCTCATCCTGGACGTGGTGGTTCAAAGTACTTCCGAGCTTGACCCGGTTCGGGACAAAGCTGGCGCGCCTTCGCAAAAAGATCCCTCAATTCATAGCAGAGAACCCGCGCTGGTGCGCCACGATGTGTCAGCGTATCCGTCAGACTGAAAACCGGGCAGAATTGACGGCCCTGTTGAGAGACGAAATCGTACCGTATTCCCTGTACGCTTTTTGGATTACCAACGCCGGCGCGACCGATCTTCCCAATCATCTGGAGGTCGAACTGCGCAGATTGGTCGGAACGGAGGATGCCAATGCCCTGCTCTCCAATCTAAGCGGCCTGTCATCCCCGTTGGAAAGCCTCGGCCCACTGACCGGTCTTGGCAAAGTGGGGCGCGGCGAAATGAGCCGCGAGGCATACATGGAAGCCTACGGTCATCGGGGTGTGGACGAAAACGAATATGCCTGGCAGCGCCCGCTGGAAGATTCCACCTGGCTCGACCGGCAACTCGTCGAGTTCGCCAAAGCGCCGGTGGACATCGCAGCGCTTTTGGCCAGGCAACAGGCTGCATACTCGGCCGCATGGGAGCGTTTCTGTGAACGGTATCCGCGCAAAGCCAAGTCAATGCGGCTACGTTTGGAAAAAGCGGCGCAGGCTGCAAGTCAGCGTGAAGCGGTACGCTCGGAAGCGACGCGGACTTCGATTGTGATCCGCGCTTTTGCCTTGCGCGCCGGCGAGTTGACCGGCGTAGGCGAAGATGTCTTCTTCCTAACTATGGATGAAGTCCTCGCGCTCCTCGCGGGTGACGACTCCGCCTGCAGGTTCCTCCCCGCGCGGAAGGAAACATACGAACGCTACCGCGCCCTGCCGCCATACCCGACAATCATCATCGGCCGCTTTGACCCCTTCAAGTGGGCGGCGGACCCGAACCGGCGCAGCGACATTTACAATGCGAATGCGCCAACGGCGCCGCATAGCCCGGATACCGCCAATATCATCAAGGGGTTTGCTGGAGCGCTGGGCATCGTCGAGGGAACCGTGCGGCGTCTGGATCGCCTGGAAGACAGCGAGCAACTGCTGTTGGGTGAAATCCTGGTCACCACGCTGACCAACATCGGATGGACGCCGCTCTTCCCTCGGCTGGCGGCCATCGTCACCGATCTGGGAGCCCCGCTGAGCCACGCCGCCATCGTCGCGCGCGAGTTGGGAATCCCGGCCGTCGTTGGCTGCGGTGATGCTACGATGCGTCTGAAGACCGGCGATCGGGTTCGCGTCAATGGCGGCCAGGGGCTTGTGGAGATTTTGGAGTCCGTATAACTATTTGGATTCAATCTTGATAAAGTAAGTGAGGAAAATATGGACAACATCGTGCAAGTTAAAGGGTTGAGAAAGACATACGGCACGACGGTCGCTGCAAAAGACGTCTCGTTCGAGGTTCGCGCGGGCGAAATCTTTGGTATGGTCGGCCCGAACGGGGCCGGCAAGACCACCACCATCGAATGTCTTGAGGGTCTGCGCAGACCGGATCAGGGCACGATTCGCGTCCTCGGCGTGGACCCGCAGCGTGAGAGCCACATTCTGCGGGAACGCACCGGGATACAGTTGCAGCAGTCCAACCTGCCGGATCGGATGAAGGTCTGGGAAGCGCTCGACCTGTACGCCTCGTTCTACCCCAAAGTGGCCGACTGGAAGGAACTGTTAGCGCAGTTGGGGCTGGAGGAGAAGCGCAACGCCCCCTTCGCGAAACTATCAGGCGGGCAAAAACAGCGTCTGTTCATCGCCCTGGCGCTTTTGCCCGATCCACAACTCGTCTTCCTGGACGAGCTGACCACCGGCCTCGATCCGCAAGCCCGTCACGCCATCTGGGACCTGGTACGCGATGTACGCGCCAGGGGCAAGACGGTCTTCCTGACCACCCACTTTATGGAAGAAGCCGAGCGTCTGTGCGACCGGGTCGCCGTCCTCGATCACGGGCGGATCGTGGCGCTGGATACCCCGGCGGCGCTGATTCACGGCCTGGAAGCAGAGGAACGGGTGATCTTTATCCTGGACGGGGGGCTGTCCCCGGCGCTGGAAAAGGCCCTGACGGGAGTGGGCCGGCTTGAGGTTCGGGGAACCCAAGTGACCATCCACGGGAAGAATGGCCGCGCAGTTCCGATAGTGAGTGAAGTCGTCAGTTTGCTAACCGGGCAGGGAGTGGCGTT
>JAFGEY010000544.1 GCA_016931365.1 Anaerolineae bacterium | reverse complement strand
CTCACCGATGACCAGGGCGCGTTTACGGCCCGGCTCAAAGTGCCTCAATCGGTGCCCGTCGACCGGCGCCCCGGCCCCGGCCAAACGCAGACGCACGTCATTTACGCCAGGCAGCACAAACCCTACGGCAACCTGCAACCCACCGAAACGCTGTGCCTGGTGCTGGAAAAAATCGGCGAGACGGTGGCGTTGGCCTTTATGGCTACCGTGCTGGGCGTCCTCTTTGCCGTGCCGGTCAGTTTTCTGGCCGCGCGCAACCTGATGGGCGGCAACCCGATCACACTGGGCATTTACACCCTCGTACGCACCGTGCTCAATGTCATTCGTTCCATCGAAACGCTGATGTGGGCGATCGTCTTTGCCGTGTGGGTTGGCCTCGGCCCGTTCAACGGCATGCTCGCCCTGCTGCTGCACACCATCGCCGCGCTGGGCAAGCTCTATTCCGAGGCCATCGAGAGCATCGATCCCGGCCCTATCGAGGCGCTGCGCGCCACCGGCGCGAGCGGGCCGCAGGTGGTGGTGTACGCGGTTTTGCCGCAGATTATGCCCAGCTTTCTCTCGTTTACGCTCTTTCGCTGGGACATCAATGTGCGCATGTCCACCGTGATCGGCCTGGTCAGCGACGCGGGGTTGGGCTTCCTGGTCATCCAGTGGATTCGCCTCAACCGCCTCAACTCGATGGCCACGGCGATCATTGCCATCGTCCTCGTCGTCGCCGCGTTGGACGCCCTCTCGGCCTGGCTGCGCAGGCGGGTCATCGAAGGCCGACCGGCCGGGCGCAAGCCCAACCCGGCGCTGCAAGCCATCGGGCGTGGGGCCTTGATCGTGGGCCTGGTTGTGACGTTCATCTGGTCGTGGCGGGTTTCCAGGATTGACATTTGGGAATTTATCGAGGGCACGCCGGACGGGCTGCGCCTGGCGCGCGCCTTTCTGGTCCCCGACCTGGTCACCCGCCCGACCGAGGAGCGCAGCGTCGGCGTGACGCTGTCCGTACCCTGCGACGCGGGTCAGGCTCAAGAGCAGTCCGTGAGCGGGCAGCGCGTCAACCTGTCCGTCTCATGCGGCGACGTGGGCGATCCGCTGACTATTCGCGGGCACGAACTGCCGCCCAACACCCAGGTCTCGGTGCGCTGGTTGCTCTCCGACGGAGCGTTTTTGCGGGTGAGCAAGGACTGCTGTACTACCGACGCCAGCGGCGCGCTGGAATGGGAGACCACCATCCACCCATTGATGGAGGTCAACCCCGACAAGGGCTACCCCGAACCCGGCCAGGTCGTGGTGGCCTGGAAAGAGGTGGTCGGCGGGCCGCAGCTCAGCGAAGCGTTCAAGACCGTGCTCAACCTCTCGGTGGTCACGCTGTTGATGGCGCTGATGGCCACCACCCTCGGTTCGTTCTTTGCCATCCCGCTCAGTTTTCTGGCCGCGCGCAACATCGTCGGCCCGAGCGCATTCGGCCGCGCCGTGTATGGCGTGTCCCGCACCGTGTTCAACCTGTGGCGCTCCGTCGAGCCGATGATTTTGGCGCTGATCTGTTCGGCCTGGGTCGGCAGCGGGCCGTTCGCCGGCGTGCTTGCGCTGGCGATCAACAACATCCCCAACCTGGCCAAACTCTTCTCGGACACTATCGAAGAGATCGACACCGGCCCCATCGAGGCGATCCGCGCCACCGGGGCTAACAACGTGCAAACGCTGGTCTATGCGATCATTCCGCAGTTGGTGCCCAAATTCCTGGCCTTTATCCTCTACCAGTGGGACATCAGCATCCGCATGTCGACGGTGATCGGCTTTGTCGGCGGCGGCGGCATCGGCCAGCAATTCCGGCTGTGGGTCGGCCTGAACCAGTATGGGTCGGCGGGCATGGCGACCTGGGCCATCGTGGCCATGGTGTGGAGCATGGATTATTTGAGCGCGCGGGCGAGGGAAAAGTTGGTCTAGTTTCGTTCCCACGCTCCCGCGTGGGAACGAAAACTGTGCCGGCGGAGACCGTCGGCACGAGGGAAATGCCCCCGTAATAACGTTTGACAATAATAATGTATTGCGCTATGATTGAGCTATGATCAAGAGTTTTCGTGACAAACAAACCGAACAAATCTTTGCGCGGCAATTCTCTCGCCAATTTCCTCAAAATCTACACCGCGCAGCGTGGCGCAAGCTCGCGATACTTGATGCAGCAGAACAGTTGAATGATTTGCGCATCCCTCCTGGCAATCGACTCGAAAAATTATCGGGTGATCGCGTGGGCGAATACAGCATTCGTATCAACGATCAATGGCGGATTTGCTTTCAATGGCAAGACGGGGATGCTTACGACGTCGAAATTACAGATTATCACTAGGAGACGGACACAATGGTGGAGAAATTTGCACCTGTTCATCCAGGCGAAACATTGCTGGAAGAATTCCTGAAACCAATGGGCATCAGCCAGTACCGGTTGGCAAAAGACATTAGCGTACATCCACGAAGAATAAACGAAATCATACACGGCACGCGCTCAATCACCGCCAACACAGCACTTAGGCTATCGCGCTACTTTGGTTTGTCAGAACGTTTCTGGATGAACCTTCAAACGCGATACGATTTGGAAATGGAAAAGGATCGTTTCGCAGAACAACTAGAGGCAGAAGTCAAAGTGCTTGCTGCGACGGGAACGATGGATTAACGAGGTGAGAGATGACGACACACTCATCGGCAAGGCTGCCTGTTTCAGAACATGAAATCGCCGACTATTGTCAAAGGTGGAATATCGCCGAGTTGGCCATATTCGGTTCGGTCTTGCGCGATGATTTCCAACCGACGAGTGATATAGATATTCTCGTATCGTTCAAAGCGGATGCCAGGTGGACGCTGCTGGATCACGTACAAATG
>JAFGEY010000543.1 GCA_016931365.1 Anaerolineae bacterium | reverse complement strand
TTCAAGGCCGTGGGCACGCGACAACCGCGCCCACGGCCTTTTTGTTTGCCTCCATCTCGCCCGGATTGGGGCCAAAGCCGTGGGACAGAAGCGTCTCACGGCTTTTTTGTGTCTGACCACCGATCAGGCCGGGCGGCTTTGTCCCGGGCTGTCACACCGGGGCGGCCGGCAGGCATCAAGTATGTCGTCGATCGAAAGGAGGAGACCATGCGATGGAGCAGCGAGTGGACGGGCTAGAACAAATTTTCCAATTACTGACAGATTTTTGAACAAATATGATCGATGCTGTCAGGTATCGATGATATACTCGATTGGTTCGAGTATGGAGGAAAAAGTAACAGATGGTTCAAAATGTAGGGGATATTGAATTAGCTAAACAGCTATCTTTTAATTTAAAGAATGTGGTCGATAAAAACCGGTTGGTCGGCCTGTGGAAGATGATGTATGGCTTTCGCCGGTTTTACGTCGGCGCGGTGATCACGATGGCGGTCGGGGCGAGTATGCGCTCGCTGACCTTCAAGCTGATCCAGTTTGTGATCGACGAGGTGTTTACCAAGGGGCTGTATCGCGACAAGCTGTTCCTGTTCGCGTTGAGCTTTGTCGGCCTGGCGCTGATGGAAGGGGTGTTTTCCTTCCTGCGCGGCACGTGGGCCGCGCGCACGGCCGAAGGGGTCACCCAGAGGCTGCGCAACTATCTCTACGATCACATCCAGCGACTCAATTTTACCTTTCACGATCACGCCAAGACAGGCGAACTGATCCAAAAGGTGACCTCGGATGTGGACGCGTTGCGCCGCTTTTACGCCGATCAGGCGATCGGCATCGGGCGCATCGCCGCGCTGTTTGTGGTCAACATGATCATGCTGCTGCAAATGAACTGGCGGCTGGCGCTGCTCTCGGTGGGGATCATGCCGCTGGTGGTGGTCATGTCTTACTTTTTCTTTGGGCGGGTGTCCAAGGCCTATGAAAAGTATCAGGAGCAGGACGCGGTCGTTTCGACCAGGCTGCAAGAGAACCTGAGCGGCGTGCGCGTAGTGCGCGCGTTTGCCCGCCAGCGCTATGAAATGGACGAGTTTGAAAAGGCCAACTGGGAAAAATACCGGCTCGGCAAGCGGCTGCTGATCATGCACTCGGCCTACTGGCCCGTGTCCGACATCTTGTGCGCGGCGCAGATGCTGCTGGTGATGGTCGTCGGCGCGCTGATGGCCATCGACGGCCAGATCACGGTGGGCACCTATATGGCGGTCAATGGGCTGGTGATCTGGATCATCTGGCCGATGCGCAACCTGGGCCGGATGATCGTGCAAGTGTCGACCGGGTTGGTGTCGTACCGGCGCGTGGCCGACGTGATCGCCGAGGAGCGCGAAGACATCGTCTCGGGCGTGGTGCCGCCGGAAGCGCGGATTGAAGGGCGAGTTGAGTTTGAACATCTCGACTTTAGCTATCTGCCCGCGCCAGCTGAGGAAAAAGAAGCGGACAAGAAACCCAAAAGAAAGTTGCGAGACTGGCTCAAGGGAAATGGCCATAAGCATTCCGAGGCAGAGCCCAAGATCGTGTCCGAGCCGATCCAGGTGCTGCACGACATCACTTTTCGCTGCGAACCTGGCAAGACGGTGGCGCTGCTCGGATCGACCGGTTCGGGCAAGACGAGCATCATCAACCTGCTGCTGCGCTTTTACGATTATGAGCAGGGCAGCATCCGCATCGACGGGCACGAGCTGAACGAGTATCCGCGTGGATGGCTGCGCAGCCAGATCGGCATCGTCGAACAGGAGCCGTTCCTCTTTTCGCGCTCGATCCGCGACAATATCACCTACAGCGTCGACCGCGCGGTGACGGAAGAAGAGGTAGTGGCGGCGGCCCAAGCAGCAGCGATCCACGACATCATCCTGACCTTTCCGAAAGGGTATGACACACTGGTTGGTGAAAAGGGCGTGACCCTGTCCGGTGGGCAGCGCCAGCGGGTGGCTATTGCCCGCACGCTGCTCAAAGATCCGCGCATCCTGATCTTTGACGATGCGACTTCGTCGGTCGACACGGAAACGGAGGCGCACATCCAGGATGCGCTGGAGGTGCTGATGCGCGGGCGAACCAGCTTTATCATTGCCCACCGCATCCAGAGCGTCATGCGCGCCGACCTGATCCTGGTGCTCGACAAGGGACGCATCGTCCAGCAGGGCACGCACGAAGCGCTGATCCAGCGGCCGGGCATCTATAAACGCATCTATGACCTGCAGGCGCGTATCGAGCAAGAGGTGCAGCAAGAAGTCGAGGCGGCGTGAGCAAAAGGAGGACACCATGTGTCGAAAATTTCGTCCGAGCGGGATGAAACCGCGTTTTGTGTGGGCGCACAATCGGCTCGCTGTATGCGAGCCGATTGTGGCCGGGAACAAGCCTCAGAAACAGGCTCATAGTGCCATTCATCGTAAAGGGGTGAATTATGTCCGAACCAATGCAATTTGAAGAAGAAGAATTTACAACCAAATTCAACGGGCGCACCGTCGCCCGGATGCTGTCGTTGGCCAAACCCTACTGGCGCTGGGTGCTCGGTTTTATCCTGATGATCGTGCTGACTTCGATCATTGACTCGTTTTTCACCTATCAGGGCAAGCGGATCATTGACGAGGGCATCATGGCCGGAAACCGGGCACGGCTGACCCAACTGGTCACCGCTTATGGGATCATGACCATCGTCCAGGCTGGATCTGTGTTTGGGTTCATCTATCTGGCCGGCGTGTTGGGCGAACGGATCAACTATGACATTCGCCGCAAGCTGTTCAACCACCTGCAAGATCTGTCGTTTTCGTACTTTGACAAGACGCCGGTGGGCTGGATTATGTCGCGCGTCACCTCGGATGCCGGGCGCATCGCCGAGCTGGTGACGTGGGGCCTGCTTGACATCAGCTTTGCCGTGGCCAGCGTCTCCACGTCGATGGTCTTTATGGCCTTTATCAACTGGAAAATGTCCCTGATCGCGCTGGTTGTGGTGCCGGTGATGATCGGTATGGCTTTCTGGTTTCGCACCAAGATGCTCTGGCAGTACCGCGAGGTGCGCAAGCAGAACTCGAAACTGACCGGCATGTACAACGAAAGCATCACCGGCGTGCGCGTGGTCAAGGCGCTGAACCGCGAAGACAAGAACCTGGACGAGTTTGTGATCGAGTCCGGCGAGATGTACCGGGCGAGCTATCGCGCGGCGTGGTGGTCGGCGCTCTTTTTGCCGCTGGTGCAGTTGGTCAGTGCGTTTGG
>JAFGEY010000542.1 GCA_016931365.1 Anaerolineae bacterium | reverse complement strand
CTGGCCGAGACGTGGGCGCTGGCCTGGCTGCCCTGGATTTTGTGGGCCGCCCGCCGGTTTGTGGCGAGCCACGGCTGGCGCGATCTAGCGCCCTTTGCGCTGATCTATGCCGCACAACTGTACACCCACAATATTTACACCATGATCGGCGCGCCGGTGCTGTTGCTGTACCTGCTGCTGCTGTGGTGGACGGGCGAGCGCAGCCGCAGCCAGGCTCTGCGTTTGGGCGCGATGCTGGCTTTTGGCCTGGCCCTGGGTGCGTTTTACTGGCTGCCCGCCTTTTTCGAGCAAGGTTGGGTTCAGTACACTCCCGGCCTGTTCGATTATACGGGCCACTTTATGAGCCTGCGCGAGCTGCTGGCCGCACCGCCGGCCATCGACACGGCGCTGCTCAACTTTTTTCCGCCGCGCAGCCTCAATTGGGGCATGCTGGGCACATTGATGGTCAGTGTCGTCTTGTGTGCAGGATACGTTTTGCGCAGTAAGGGCGAGGCATCCCAAAATCAAGCCGACTCGACCCACTCGGCGATTTCTGACCTGCATCCTGATCGGCGAACGATCGACAAGGGATGCCTCGCCCCTACCGAATGGCTCTTTTTTTTCCTCATCCTGATCGCCGCTACCTTGCTCACCCTCGACCTGTCCAAACCGCTGTGGGATGCCATCACTCCCTTGCAAGCCGTCCAAATGCCGTGGCGGTTCCTGGGCCTGGCTTCGCTGGCTGGCAGCCTGTGCGCGGGGATAGCCCTCGGCTGGGCGGTTGAAAAATGCCGCCCGGTGTGGCAGATCGCGTTGACCGCCGCCGCTCTCATCGTCATCGTCGCCGCAGCCATCCCCTGGACCTACGCGCCCTCGTTCGCGCAGGCCGAGACGCTCACCATCGCCGACCTGCTGCGTTGGGAGCGCGACACCGGGCTGATCGGCGCCACCTCGATCAACGAATTTCTGCCGCGCTGGGCCAGCATGCCCCCCGAACTGGCCGATCCTGCGCTGCTCGATGAGCCACAGCGGATCGCTGCGCGGTTGGACGAGGCTTCGTTGCCCGTGGGCACGCAGATTCTTGCGGCGGACTATCGCATCCTGCGCGCCGATCTGACCCTCGACCTGCCGCAGGCGGCACGTGTGGTCTACAAGCAGTTCTACTTTCCCGGCTGGCGCGTGCGGGTCGATGGCAAGCCCGTCGCCCCGGTTGTGACCGCGCCCTATGGCCTGCTCGGCATCGACGCGCCCGCCGGAACCCACCGTATCGAAATCAAACCGGGCACGACGCCCTTGCGCGCTGCGGGAACGGCATTGAGCATCATGGCCGGAGTTGGCCTGGTTGTGATTGAGGCGGTCGGCGGTCGGCAGTCTCGGATGTATTTCATCCGCGCGGTCAGCGGTCAGGCGCAAAATGGCGTTTCACGTTTCACGCAGCACGCAATACGCAATACGCGATACACAATCCTCTTGCTCCTCTTTTTACTCTTGTTTATCTTGAAAGTGCTCTGGATCGACCGCTTTGAAACCCCTTTCCGCGGTCGCCACTTTGACGGGCAAACTGTTCCCTATGCAGGCACGCAAATTACCATCAACTTTGGCGACGAGATGACCCTGCACGGCTACACGCTGCCCGCCCGCGCCGCGCCCGTCGATCAGCCGGTGCGCGTCGACCTGTATTTGAGTGTGCAGCACCCACTTGAGACCGACTGGATGGCTTACGCGCGGCTGGTCGACGAGTCGGGCCAACTGTGGAGCCTGCGCGACAATGGCACGCCCGATGACCTGCGCGCGCTCCCGCCGACTTTGCTCTGGCCGGACGGGATGTACGGGCATTGGGCTTACCTGACCTATCCGCTGCCGGGCACGCCGCCGGGCGAGTACTGGATCGAGATTGCCCTCTTTGAACGGGGCACCTGGCGCACGCTGCCCATCGTCGACACGCAGGGCCAGGTCGCCGGGCTGAAAACGCGCATCGGGCCGGTGCAGATTGGCCGGGCACGGGAGCAACCGTCGGTCGAAAGCCTGGGCATCGACACGCCGCTGGACGGCGACGTGGGTGGTTCACTGCGCCTCCTGGGCAGCGCGCTGGATCGCGTCGAGGCTCAAAGCGGCGACACGCTGCACCTGACCCTGTTCTGGCAGGCCGCTGCCCGCGTCGACCGGGGCTGGACGCTCGATCTGGCGCTGAGCGACGGTGAGACGGCCCTGCCGCTTGCTCAAGGGACAGTCATCATTCGGGGCGATTCCGCCGCGCCGTGGCGCGCGGGCGACGTCGTGCGCAGCCAGCACACGCTGCGCATCTCCCCAGGCACACCGGACGGCGCGTATGCCTTGCGCGTTGCCGCGATCGATAATTCAGGCAAAACGGCGACACAATTCGATACGGGGCAAATAACGGTGCACGCGCCCCAACGGACAATGACCCTTCCCGACGGCATCGACCACCGTGCTGAGGCCAATCTGGGCGAGCGGATCACGCTGCTTGGCTTTGACCTGGACGAAACGACCCTGTCGGCGAGCGATGCGCTGTCTCTCATCCTGTATTGGCAGGCCCGGCAGGAAATGGATGCCAGCTACAAGGTTTTTGTCCAGCTTGTCGGCGCGGATGGCGTGCTCGCGCAGATCGATGCCGCACCGGCCAACAACACACGGCCCACCACCGGCTGGATCGCCGGCGAGGTGGTTGCCGATCCCTACACGCTCGTCCTACCCGCCGATGCGCCGCCCGGCCCATACCAGCTCATCACCGGGTTGTATGATCCACTCACGCTGCGCCGCCTGCCCGTGCTCGATGCGCAGGGTAATGTCGTAAGCGATCACTTTTTGCTGGCCACAGTACGGGTGCGATGAAACGCTTGCTGCCCTACCTCGCCCTGACCGCGCTCGCGCTGATCGTCATCCCGTCGATCATGACGCCGGGAAAACTGCTCTGCACCGCCGTCGACGCCGGGCATTTTTTGTATCGCCTGCACGAAATCTCCCGGCTGTTCGATCAGGGCGTCGTTTGGCCGCGCTGGGCACCCAGCTGGTCGTACGGCTATGGCTATCCCATTTTCACCTTTTACGGCTCGCTGGCCTTTTATCCCTCGCTGATCCTGCACCAACTGGGCCTTTCG
>JAFGEY010000541.1 GCA_016931365.1 Anaerolineae bacterium | reverse complement strand
CGGCTGTCGGCGGCCACGCGCCAGGTGTTCGGCGACGTTCCGGTTGCCCCCTATCTGGTGCCCGGCGCGACCGACGCGCGTTTCTACCACGCTATTTGCCCCAACGTGTATCGCTTTATGCCGGCGTTGATGAACCAAAAGGAACTGGAAAGAGTACACGGCGTCAACGAGCGCATCTCGATCGATAACCTGGGCAAGATGATCCGGTTTTTCGTCCGGTTGATCCGCGTCTGGTCGGCGGCATAACCGGAGGTAAGGTGAAAAACGAACCCGGCCGGCGTCGTTTGAAACCAATCGAAAAACTGTGTCTCGCGCTGATCGGCATGGCAGCGCTTGCCGCCATCCTGCTCTATCTCGCCGTCGTCGGCCTGACCACGCCGCGCCGGGATCGAAACATCGGCGTGGCGGCCGGGCTGGACTGCCGCGACGTGCGCCTGAAAACGGCGGACGGCCTCGAAATCGCCGGCTGGTACCTGCCCGGCACGCGGAGTCAGGCCATCGTCCTGGTGCACGGCATCCACGCCAATCGCGCCTACCTGCTGCCGCAGGCGCGCATTCTGTCGCAGGCCGGCTACCACGTGCTGCTGATCGACCTGCGCGGGCACGGCTACAGCGCGGGCAGGCTGCTCACCTACGGCTACCTGGAAGCGCTCGACGTGCGGGCGGCGGTCGATTATTTGCTCGCCCGGCCCGGCGTCGAGCAGGTGGGGGCAATCGGCCACTCGCTGGGCGGGGCGGCGGCGGTTCGCGCAGCGGCCGGGGACGAACGCATCGCGGCGTTGATCGTGCAAAGCAGCTACAGCAGCCTGCGGCTGGCCGTCGAGGAGAGCTTTGAGCGCTTTACCCTGGCTCCCCGCTGGCCGCTGATCATCGCTTTGGCTGAGGCGAGGACGGGGTTCAAGATCGAACAGGTCGATTCGGCGCGCGACCTGGCGGCCATGTCACCGCGCCCGGTGTTGATCATTCACAGCCTGGACGACACGCTATTCCCGCCGCATCACGCCGAGCAGATGTATGCCGCGGCGCACGAGCCAAAAGAAATCTGGCTAGTGAGCGGCTTGCCGCACGTCAACCCGATTTCGGGGCACGAAGAAGAATATGCGGCCAGGATGCTGGCCTTTTTCGAGATGGCTTTTGAACGGTAGAAACAGCGAACGGAGGATACAGATGGCAGTCAAACCAACGGCAGGACAACTGGCCTGGCAAGCGGCCGAGTTTGGCCTTTTTTGCCACTTTGGCATCAACACCTTTTACGGCAAGGAATGGAGCGACGGCACGCTCGATCCGGCGGGGTTCGAACCCGTAAAACTCGACGCGCGTCAATGGGTTGAGACGGCGCAGGCGGTCGGTGCGCGCTATCTGGTGTTCACCGCCAAGCACCACGACGGCTTTTGCCTGTGGCCGACCGAGACGACCGATTATTCAGTGGCTGCGTCGCCGTACAAAGGCGACGTGGTTGGCGAGCTGGCCCAGGCCTGCCGCGATCTGGGCATGCCGCTGGGGCTGTACCTCTCGCCATGGGATCGACACGAGCCGTGCTATCCCGACGCCGAGGCCTACGACCGCTTTTACGCGCGCCAGCTTACCGAGTTGTGTACGCGCTACGGCCCGCTGTTTGAAATCTGGTTCGACGGCGCGGGATCGGAAGGGCGGGTGTATAACTGGGAGATGATCATGGCCCTGGTCGACCGACACCAGCCGCAGGCGATGGTCTTTAACATGGGCCGCAAGACGATCCGCTGGGTGGGCAACGAGGATGGCCTGGCCGCCGATCCGAATTATTATGTGGTTCGGGCGACCGAGATTTCGGCCTTTACCAATCAAACGGAAGCGTTGGCCGAGGGCGTCTACCTGCCGCCGGAATGTGACGTGGCGATCCGCCGCAACTGGTTCTGGCAGCCCGACGACCTGCACACGCTCAAGAGCGTCGAGCACCTGCTGGGTATCTATTACCGCTCGGTGGGGCTGGGCGGTAACTTGCTGCTCAACGTGCCGCCGGACCGCGACGGGCTGATCGCGGCGGAGGATCGCGCGCGGCTGTTGGAGTGGAAGGCCGAACTGAATCGCCGCTTTGCCGATCCCATCCCGGCCTGGCTGTGGCAGGAGGGCCAGACAGTATGGGCCGAATTCGAGCGCCCGGCAACGCTCGATCACCTGGTTTTGTGCGAGGATTTGGCCGACGGGCAGCACATCGACGGGCACCGAATTTGGGCGGGCGACACCTGCATCGCCGAAGGGATCACCGTGGGGTACAAGCGGTTCCACGTTTTTCCGGCCGTCACCACAAACCGGGTTCGCATCGAGGTGAACACCCCTGCCGCGTCTCTGCGCAGCGTGACCGCCTACCACGCCGGACACGAGACGCTGCCCGAGGTCCAAGATCGGCTCGATTATGGCGATTGGTCGGCCAAGGTGAGTTGAGGAGGACAAAATGAAACGAGCAGTCAGCGTCAGTCTGGGAAGTTCCGAACGCGACAAACAAGTGGTGGTCGAGTTGAACGGCGTG
>JAFGEY010000540.1 GCA_016931365.1 Anaerolineae bacterium | reverse complement strand
TGCCGTGGACGGACAAAAAGTCGCGGATCTCGACGTCGATCTGGTCGCCGACGCGCGCCCGCAGAATGTCGATCGCCTCAGTCAGCACGCTGCGCATCGACTCGTACAGCGAAACGATCTCGGCCTCGCTCAAGCTGGGACGGCGGCGGAAGGGATAGAGGCCCGCCCGCCACAGGATTTCGTCGGCGTAGGCGTTGCCGATCCCGGCGACAAAAGTCTGGTTGGTCAAAATCCACTTGATCTCGCCGTGATGCTTTTGCAGGCGCTGGCGAAACACATCGCGGGTCAGGTCGGGATCGGTCGCCTCCGGGCCGAGATCGGGAAAATCGGGCACCCGATCCAGGTCGGCGGTCAGGTAGACCTTGCCCATATCTTTGGCGTCGTTGTAGCGCAGTTCGTCGCCGTTGCTCAGGTCGAGCACAAAGGCATCGCGCTTGCGATCCCTGGCCAAAGGGTTTCCGCAACGAATGCGCCCCGCCAGCATCGGGTTGATCGCCAGATGCGCGCCGCCGTCGAAGGCGATCAACAGGAACTTGCCCCGGCGAGACACAGCAACGATACGTTGACCGTCAAGGTGATCGCCCAACGCGCCGCCGAGCAGGTTGCGCAGCACCGTCGGGCGTCCGATCTGCGCCGCTGTGACGGTCAGGCCGACGATTTTGCCGGCCAACACCTCGCGGATGATCTCCAGGTCAGGCAGTTCGGGCATCGATCCTCTCCATCAGGCAGCCAACGCCGCTAACAGCGCCTTGATATAGCCCACCGAATAGGCCAGCCCGTGGCTGGCATACCCGGCATCGCCTTCGAGAGTGGGCACGTGATCGGGATTGAGGCAGCCGTCAAAGCTGACCTTGCGCAACTCTTGCACGATCCTGAACATATTCATATCGCCATCGTCGAGCAGCACTTCCTCAAATCCGCCCGAGGTCGCCAGGCTGCCGCGCACGTTTCGCAAGTGCACCCCAAAAATGCGCCCCTTGCGCCCATAGTGGTTGATCTCGTCCAGCACCAGGGCGCTGCCCCCGGCCTCGGCGCGCGTGCCGACGCAGTAGAGCAGGCCAACCTGGCTGCTCGGAAAGGCATCGAGCACGCGATGAAAGCCCAACGCGCCCAGGGGTGTGCCCGGATAGGGCGCATCGGAGGGGTGAACGGCAAGTTTGATCCCGTGCGCCTCGGCGACCGGCACCAGGCGCTCGAAAGCCAGACAAAAACGGCTCCACCAGCGTTCGATCTCGTCACGAGATGGGGAAGGCCACTGCGAGAGGTGGGCCATCTCACCCCGCGAGCGATAGCCGCCGCGATGCACCGCCTGGTATGTCGGCGTCGAGGAGGGCATAATGTCGCCGGCAAAGCGTTGTCGAGCCAGCAGGACGCCGGCCCGGCCAAACATTTCCAGCGCTTTGCAGGCAACATCCAGTTCTTGTTCTGCGCCGGGCTGGTCGTTCATAAAGGTACCGGTGAGGTCGGGCAGGGTCACGCGGTTGATTTCCAACCCCCAGCGGCGGAGGCGCTTTTGCGCGGCCAGCACACTGTCGAGATCGGAAAAAGCGTCGCCGCCGCCAAAGTCAATGCACTCGGCGCCAAGCTGCGTGACCTGCCGCAGATAGCTATCCGAAAGATCGTGACACCACACCGAAACCTTGATCATCGGCATCCCTCACTCCAGCAAACCAAACTCATCGAACGGCCAGACGCGCACCCAGGCGCGCGCCAGAATCCAGTCCAGCGGCACCGGGCCAATCGATCGCGAATCGCGCGAGGCGTTGCGGTTGTCGCCCATCACAAAGAGGTGATCCAACGGCGCCTCGACCGGGCCGAAATCGCTCTGCATCACCTCGCCCAGATAAGGCTCGTCGAGCAGTTGGCCGTCGATCAACACCCGGCCGCCGCGAATCTCGACCGTTTCGCCGGGCAAACCGATCACCCGTTTGATCAGCGGGATATCCGAATCGGGCACATCGACGATGACAATATCGCCGCGCGCCGGCAGATGAAAGCGATAGCTCACCTTGTCGACGATGAGCTGCTGATCCTGGTACAGACTGGGTTCCATGCTGTGTCCCAGCACTTCAGTCTTTTCACCGACAAAATGGGTGATCAACAGCGCCAGGATAAAAGCCGGGGCAATCGTCTCGAACAACAACTCGCGAAACACAAACCTCAACAACTCGGACAAGAACGATTTTGGATTTTGAGATGGATGATCTATCAAGGCTGGCTCCTATACGTTAAATGACTCACCGTTACTCAAACGGACAAACTGCATCTTTCCCCCTCTGCGGGCAGAGCCAGCATTTGCCCAGCATAGATCATTGTGAAGAGATGACGTTTGGGCTGATTCAAAGATCGTTGCTCTGCATTTTCGGCTCGGGAAGAAACTGCTTCACATAGGCCGACTCAAACTCTTCGGCCAGGATATCCATCAACACGACATCGTACTTGTGGCCGGCAATGATTCGCGCCTGCCGACGACGACCGATCTCCTTAAAGCCGATCTTTTGGTAACAGTGCATCGCTCGCACATTGAACTCAAAGGCGCCGAGCATCACGCTGTTCAGGTTGAGCAGGTTAAAACCATAGTCGAGCAAAAGCCGAATCGCATCCTGGCCGTAGCCCTGCCCCCAATATGTCTTTTCGCCAATAACAATTCCCAACATCGCATTGCGGTCAACGTGATTGACGTTGAAAAGCATACAGCGCCCGATCAGCTCATCCGTTTCTAAATCGACGATGCCAAAGATATGGCTTTGATTTTTAGCAATGTCATTGAGAATGTCCTGCATTTTGGCCAGCGAATAGGGCGTGTATGCTTCATCACCCAGCGGAATCGAGACCTCCAGGTTGTTATCCCATTGGGTCCACCGCACCGCGTCGTCAACGCTGCACGGTGAGAGATAGCATTTCTGCCCGACTAATTTTTTGTAGAATGTCACCTGGGATATACCCCTACCACGCCATCCTGCACGTCGATGCCGTTGATGCCCGCAAAACTCGCCACCTGCTCAACCGCGCGATCCGGCCCGACGCGATAGATGGCGCCCATGTCGGAATCGGTTACATAAACGACACCTGTCGTCACAGATCCCCCATATGAGCCATTTCGATACGCTGTTCATTTTGGACCTCTCAATCGTAAAGAGAACCCATTGCCTGTAGTCTAGCGTATCTCGCCCACCCCGTCAAGTGGAGGCGAAGCAGGGCAAAAGCATTTATCCTGAGCTTGTCATTCCGAGCGCAGCCCCGCGTTTTTTGCGGGGCGAAGTCGAGGAATCTCGTAACTCGAAGTAAAAGGATGTGCCCCAAACTACAACTGCACCCCGAAGCCGGGAGCGTCCTTCAGTCTGGGGGCGAGTTTGTTGGTTGAGCTTGTCGAAACCAACAAACTCGCCCTCATACCTGGGAAAACGCCGGATTTCGACAAGCTCAATCTGCGTTTTCCCCGGAACTGAAGGACGCCCCGAAGCTAGAGTTTGTTGGCCGCGCCCGACACCCGCTCGTACACAAAGCGCAGATTGTACTCGCCCGCCGTCCCATCGATCGACCAGGCGTCAAACGGCGCGGGCAATCGCTGCTTGAGCAGATCGTCCAACGACCGCCCCGCTGCGATGGCCTCTCGCACCATCGTTTCAATGGTGGTGATGTACTCTTGTTCGCGTTTCAGATGCGTTTTGCCGCCCACCGGCCCGTGTCCCGGCACAAAAACCTCCACATCCCAGGCGAGCATCTGCTCGATCTGCTGCACCCACGCCTCGGGATCGCCAAAGGGCATAAAGGGCTGCCGGTCGAAAAAGCCGAGGTCGCCGATCAGGGCGATCCGCTCGTCAGGGAGGAGCAGGTAGCAGTCGCCGGGCGAGTGGACCGTCTCCAGCGCAACCAACTCGACCGTACGCCGTGGGCCGTGAAAGACGATCTTGCCGTCGAAAGTCTGGTTGGGCAAAGTAAGGTCGAACGTGGGCAGGTCGGCGCGGTGGCGCTCAAACCGCGCCAGCGATTTGGTCAGGTTCGCGCGCCGACGCGGATCGGTTTCGGCGTCCAATGCCGCTCTCTGCTCGGCCAGGAATGCATCAAATGCGGATGGATCGTGTTGATCGGCCCTCGTGTCGTCGGCGAAAAAGCGCATCAAATCCAGCGAGCGCGTGGTAGCGACGATCGGCAGTCCCGCAAAGGCCTGGTTGCCATACCAATGGTCGGAATGCCCGTGGCTGATCGCCACCACTCCGACCGGATGTCCGGTCAGTTGCTCGGCAGCGGCGCGCAGCGCTTGGGCAATCATCGGCGACTCGGTGGTGTCGAAAAGCAGCGTGCGGTCGCCCAGATCGACAAAGGCGGTGTTGCCGAGCGCGCCGCTTGCTTCATCGGCGATTGCTGCGTAGATGCCGTCGGCAAGTTGCTGAACGTCAAAAAATCGGGATTGAGCCATCGCTCACCTCACTACCGATGTGATCAATATGACAAAACCAAGCACCGTGTAGATGAAAAAAAGCCCCCAATACGCCAGCGGATTTTCCCCTCGCGTGTGGACGCGCATTTGTCTGCGCAGCGTGATCCGGTAGTAGGTCTTGCCGCTGCTCAATGACCACGCTGAATACGTCAGGAATAAAACGCCGATGACGATACCTACGATATTCATCTATTCTCCTCTTTTTAGCGGTTCTGCCCCATTTGCACGATAGGTTGCGCTTCCAGCCAGCTGCAGCAGCCCTCGCTCGGGGCGCACGACGAGCATCCCGGCGTTGAAATAGGGGTACATCGCGCTTCCGTCAGAAAGAAAATTTCGCGTCAGCCTGTGGCAAGGGCGCAGCACTGCTGCGCCCCTACTCCAACGCGCCGGACAAGACCAGCTCGTGCGCTTTCCACACCGGCTCCCAGGCCCCATCTTCCAGGTTGGAAAGGATGACGACGTTGATGTCCTGCTTGGGAAAATGGCGGATCATCCCACTGACCCCGACGTTGATGCCTTCCTTTTGGCAGCACACCACCTGGCCGGCCTGGTCAATATAGAACCACATACCATACCCGTACATTTGCGTCCAACCATCGCGATCCTGATAGTGCACCCGGGGCGTAAAAAACGCATCGCTCAAACCCGGCGATAACAACTTGCCTGCCCCGACCGCGCGCAGGAATCGATCCAGGTCGGCGGCGGTGACGTGCGCGCCACTGTCCGGCGAGCCGACCGGTGGAAAGGAATAGATGTTTTTCTTCCAACCAGTCCGGTTGCCATCGTCGTCCAGGATCGGATCGGCCCCTTCGGCGACGTTTTCGTTGACGCAATCCAGCCGGAAAAAGTCCGAGTGGGCCATCCCGGCCGGCGCGAACACGTTCCGGCGCACGTAATCGCGATAGCTCATTCCGCCGATCTGTTCGATCGCCAAACCGAGCAAAATCCAACTGCAATTGCAGTATCGACAGCCCTGTCCCGGCAGGAAATTGGCCGGTTTGTGGACAAACTGGGGTAGAAAATGGGCCGTCTCGGTGACCGAGTAATTGGGCTTTGTCTTCCACAAGTCCTCGTACAACTCGCCATCTTCTTCTTCGGCATCGTCAGCAATGCCAGATGTGTGCGTCAGCAAGTGAAAGACGGTCACGTCACGCGAGATGGCCGTACCTTCCAACCCTAACAAGTCGATGATCGAGGTGTCAAAAGCGAGCAGTCCCCGATCGATCAGTTGCAGCGTCGAGACGGAGGTAAACAGCTTGGTGATCGAAGCGGTGTCAAAACGCGTGTCGAGCGTATTTTTGACCTTCCAGGTTCGGCTGGCATAGCCATATGCTCGGGCGAACAGTTCGTCATCGCCGCGCGTGATGCACACAACGCCGGAAAACTCACGATCTTGAAGGTATTGATCCAGTTCTTGAACGGTCTCCAGTGAACAAGCAGTCACCTAGAATCTCCATATGTGTGATGTGTACCGATATTCGCTTCCAACCAGCGGGCAATGCGGCTGCCCCAAAACAGGTAGCCCAACAGACCGATCCCAACGCCCAGGCCCGCGCCCAGGCTGAGAAAGACGTTGATCCACCCAAAGAGGACGCCCAAGATGACGCCCAGCGCGCCGCCCGTCCAGGCCCCTCCCAAAAGCAGCCACAGCGGCAGCGCACTGATCTTTTTAAGCGTGGAGCTGTTGGATCGACTGACCATCGCTACGCCATCGCCTTTCTATACGTCACGTGCTGTTTGATCGTCTTGTAACCGACGCTCTCATACAGGTTTAGCGCGCCGCTCGGATTCTGGGTATCGACGCCGAGCGCGGTTTCCTGCATCCCCATTTCCTTGAACATCTGGATGCTCTGCGTGAGTAGCGAACGGGCCAGGCCGCGCCGCCGCCACGGACGGCGCACGCTGATCGTCTCGGTGTAGCCTCGCCGCCGGTTGTAGGTTTCGTTCTCGGCCTGATCGACAAAGTTGAGCACGCCCCCGGCCACCTGATCGCCATCCCAGGCGACCATCCACAGTGATGGATTGAAAATACGATCCTCCATCCATTGGTGAATCTCGTTCTCGGTCATCGGGCGGTGCCCCCAGTGATCGCGAAAGGCTTCATCAGTCGCCGCCATCACCGTGCGCACGTCCTCCGGACGCACGGGCCGCACTTGCAGGCCTTCGGGCAGCGGGGCGACGGTCAACGGGACATCGATGGGCCGGAGCATCTCAAACCCATAGCGCACGGGTGTATAGCCTTCCCGCTCCAGCAGGGCCACCAGGCCCACCTCGGAAGCATACGCGCCGCGCTGCAAGTACTTGGGCAACTCGGGCGGGTGATCGCGGGCGATCTCGCGCAGGCGTTGTTCGCCGTAGCGCCACATCGCCGCGCCGATGCCCTTGCGCCGCCAGGCGGGTTTCATCAGCCCCATCAGGCCATAGATGCGGTCGCCGTCGCTTTCCTGCTCCCAGTAAGCGCGGCTGTAGGCCACCATCTCGCCATCGACCTCGGCGATCAGCATATCCCGGCCGGGATCGCAGTTTTCCAGGTGCGCAAACTGGCGCTGGATGTCGTCAACCGTGATCACAAAATCCAGCTCATCCAGCGCTTTGCTGGCCTCAAAAACCTCGACCATCCCGGGAAAATCGGCTTCACCGCGAAAGAAGCGAAAGGTCAAGCCCGGAATGGCGGGAGCAGTGGGCAAAAACAGTGTTGTGGGTAAAGAAGGCGTAGACATTGGTTTATTCTCTCCTTGACACGGCCAGCAATGCCGGCACATTACGAACTTTGGGCGCGACGGCGGCTTGGGGCGGCGCATAGCGCTGTAACTGCTGTCCCCAACGAACCAGGAGCCGTCCCAACTGACACAACAACCAGCATCCGGGGCGCAAAGCCAGCCTGCGCCGGTCCGGGACAAGCTGGCCCAAACGCCACTTTTCGGCCTCACGCAGCGCCTCTTGCCGGCGCAATCGATCCAACTGTTGGTGCAAACTCGGGTCTAGCATTTGCCAATCCATCATTTTACATCCCTCACGTCAAAACACAAAATGCGCGCCTTATCCCAGACGCCTCTGCAATTCAAATGAAACAAAAATAGAATCCAAGCCTTGCCTTGATGCATGTCGCTCCACCACCGCCACAAGGCCTGGCGCACTGCGCAATAATCGACAAGAGCTTGTCAGGCGGGTCGGTCTTGCTGACAAAGGCATCGGCGCCGGCAGCGACGGCTTCATGTTGCGCCTCCGGCCTGCCGCTGAGGATGACGATGCGCCCATTTGGGCAGAGATTGCGCAGCGTATTCAATGAATCCAGCGCAGCCAACCCCGGCAGATCCCAACTGAGCAGAATCAGATCGGGACAACACGCTTCGGCCATAGACACCAATCCGACCGCATCTACAGCATCGCCGACCACCTCCAACCCCGCCTGTCGTTCTAAAAGCACGCGCAGCGCAAATCGAACCTTGGGCTGGTTATCGGCAAGCAAGATACGCATCGGTTGTGATCCTCACTTTCGTCCATTCTAGGTCCTATTGTAAAACAAAAACGCGCCGCGTGCATCGGGCACGTGGCGCATTTGGGCACTAGCCAGGTGGCTAATTCGACCTACGTGATGAGTTTTTGTTGCAAGGCGACGGCAACTGCTTCGGCGCGGTTGGCGACGCCCAGCTTGGACAGGATATTGCTGACGTGCGCCTTGGCCGTCGCCCGGCTGACGGACAGGCGATCGGC
>JAFGEY010000539.1 GCA_016931365.1 Anaerolineae bacterium | reverse complement strand
TCTTTCTCGGCCCCGGCGAGGAGGCCTGGCCGCGCTTTCTGGCCGATTTTCGCGCCGGTCGAGCGGGCAAAATCTACACATCGCAGACGCGCACGCTGGAAGGAATGCCGCCCGTGCGCCGCGACCTGATCAAGCGGCCCCTATACCTGGTGCCCAACTCGATCGTCGTTTCGCGCGGCTGCCCGCACCGCTGCGACTTTTGTTACAAGGATGGTTTTTTCCGAGGCGGAAAGGGTTTTTACACGCAGACGGTCGACGCCGCGCTGGCCGAGATCGAACGGCTGCCGGGACGTCACCTCTATTTTTTGGACGATCACCTCTTTGGCGACCCATACTTTGCCGAGACGTTATTCGACGGGATGCGCGGGATGGGGCGGCTATGGCAGGCGGCGGGCACGGTGCAGTCGGTGTTGAAGCCAGGTTTACTTGAAAAAGCAGCCGCCTGCGGGCTGCGCAGCCTGTTCGTCGGCTTTGAGACGCTGAACGAAGCCAATTTACAATCACAGCACAAGATGCACAACCTGCACAAGAACTACGAGGCGGCGATCCGCCGCTTGCACGACCTGGGCGTGATGGTCAACGCCAGCTTTGTCTTTGGGATGGACGAGGATGACGAGATGGTATTCGATCACACCGTAGCCTGGGCCGTACAGCAAGGCATCGAGACGGCGACCTTTCACATTCTGACCCCGTACCCCGGCACGGCTCTCTATGAGCGGTTAGAGGCGCAGGGCCGGATCATCTCGCATAATTGGGACTTGTACGACACGCGCCATGCCGTCTTTCGCCCGGCCAACATGTCACCCGAAACGCTGGAGGCCGGATACCGGCGCGCCTACCGCGAGTTTTACCGCTGGGGAGCGATTTGGGAGGGCGCACAGGCCAAGGAGAAATGGAGCGGTAAACTACGCCACCTGGCTTACGCCGGGGCGTGGAAAAAGTTCGAGCCGCTGTGGGGGCTGATCATCAAGACGGGGATGATCGCCCGCGCCAGACCGCTGTTGGAAACAGTGCTGGCGCAGATTGAGGGATATATGAACCGGAGAAACGGCGCTACGTCTCGCTCAACGAACGCCCAACCGGCCCTGGCTGGCAAGTAACGAGGCTTCTTTTTGAGAGCGGCTGTTCAGCAACGCTTTCACGCGTGCAATCAACTCTTGAATGCAAAACGGCTTGGTGATGTATTCATTCGCGCCGTTGTCCAACCCTTGCTGGATCGAGCGGGGATCGGTCTTGCCGCTGATCATCATAACCGGCAAGTCCTCCGTATCAGGGTCGGCGCGCAGGGTGCGACAGACAGTCAAACCGTCCATCTTGGGCATCATCACGTCGAGCAGCACCAGGTCGGGCGGCTCGGCGCGGATTTGAGCCAGAGCATCGAGGCCGTCCCCCGCTTCGCGCACATCCATCCCGGCAAATTGCAGGGTCAAGCGCAAAAGCTGGCGCAGGCCCTCGTCATCATCGACAACTAAAATGGAGGGTGCAGTCATCTATGCTCCTAGAGGTGAGATAACACTTTACATCATACCATAAAACACGCGAAATGGATGTAAGGTTTATGTAAAATTTGTCGCCTTGTTTCGCATTTCACTCACACGTCGTATTTCACCTGGCCGTGCTTTCGCACATCTGGCTCAGCGCCAGACCCACGATAACCACCGCGGCCGCCGTCACCCCCAACATCGGGCGGATGCCCAGCCACTCGGCCAGCACGCCGCTCAACCACGGCCCGGCAAACATCCCCAGTGCGTAAACCGACTGGTGCAGGCCCATCGCCGTGGTGCGCTGCGCATCGTCGACGTAGCGGATGCTCATTCCCATCAGCACCGGGTAGCCGATGCCTTGCGACAGGCCGATCAAAAGCTGCGCTGCGATGAGCGTCGGCAGACCGGGTGCTATTGCCGCTCCACCGACGCCGACAAAAAGCAACGCAAAGCCCAACTGTGACAGCCGCCGCGCGCCGATGCGATCGACAATCCCTCGCGCCAGCAGGTTGCCGACGATAAAGACGACCAGGTTCATACTGATCATCAGGCTCTTTACTTCGTCGGTTGCCTCCAACTGATCGGCGAGGATGGGAATAAAGGTAAAGGTTGCCCCCCAGTTGGCATACTGGTTGACCGCGCTGAGGATCGACGGCAGGAGCACGTCTTTACGCACAACCAGCCTGCCGATCCCTTTGAACGACGGGCGTTTCCGCTCGCGGGGCTGCTCGGGAATGGGCAAGATAGCCAGGATCGACAGCGCCGCCGCGCCGGCGGCGATCCAAAAGGCCAGCTCGTAACCGCCCAGGCGATTCAACGAGCCGTTGAGGCTGGTGGCCGCCACGCGGGCCACCGAATTGATCAGGGTGGCAGTGGTGCTGGCGCGCACCGCTTCTTCCGGCGGAAAGAGGCCGCTGAACACCACCAACAACGGCACCCAGGTTGCCGCCGCCCAGCCGGTGATCGCCCGCCCGACGCCGATACCAACAATGTCTGGCGCCGCGCCCATCACCAGCGCACCGACGCCGGTGAGCACAAACCCGGCTACAATAAACGGCTTGCGTCGTCCCAGCCAGTCTACGGCAATGCCGAGCGGCAGGCGCACCACCATCTGCCACAGGCCATACATCGACAGGGCAAAACCGATCGCGGCCAGATCGTCGGTCTTGGTTTTCGCATAAAGCGAAAGGGTAGGCATATAAAAATACATCGACATCCAGTATAATGCGACGACGACGGCGTACAAAGTCAAGATTAGCCTGGAACGCTTCATCGATGATGATCCTTTGATGTATCGCGTATTGCATATTGCGTGGACGGAATACGCAATACGGAATACGCCTCGCATTTCATTCGATTTCTATGGTCAAATTCGCCACCACAAACGCCCAGCGATCGGCCGCTTCCTCGATGATCTTGGACGTGGGCTTGCCCGCGCCGTGCCCGGCTTTGGTCTCGATGCGGATCAGCAGCGGGGCATCGCCCGCCTGGGCGTGTTGCAGCGCGGCGGCGAACTTGAAACTGTGCGCCGGAAAGACGCGATCGTCGTGGTCGGCGGTGGTGATCAGCGTCGGCGGATAATGCGCGCCAGCCTTGACGTTGTAATAGGGCGAATAGGCCAGCAGAGCCCGGAAATCAGTTTCGTCGTCCGGCGAGCCGTAATCCGAGGTCCACCCCCAACCGATGGTCCACTGGTGAAAACGGAGCATGTCGAGCACACCGACCGCCGGCAGGCATGCGCCGAACAGGTCGGGCCGTTGGATGAGGCACGCGCCCACGAGCAGGCCGCCGTTGCTCCTGCCGCCGATGGCCAGTTTAGGCGTGCTGGTGTAGCCGTTGGCGATCAGCCACTCGGCCGCGGCGACAAAGTCATCGAACACGTTCTGTTTGTTGAGCAGCCG
>JAFGEY010000538.1 GCA_016931365.1 Anaerolineae bacterium | reverse complement strand
TCTCTGGACTCACTTTCTCATTGTTAAGGAACGCTTGGACTCAAGCGCATGCTTTCACGCGCCTGCTCTCAACTCTAAACTCAAGAAGCAAGGCGGAACGGTATTTATTCAAGTTAATGCAACTCCCATCGTCATAGACGGTCAAGTCGTCAGCATTCAGGGAATGATTCGAGATGTCACCGAACGAGTACAAATGAAAGCGGCGCTCAAGGATCGCGCCGTGTTGGTACAAGCGTTGTTGAATGCCTCCACACAGTCGATGATTTTGCTTGACCTGGAGATGAATTTTCTCGGTCTAAACCACGCGGCGGCCGTGGCCTTGGGACAACCTCTGAATGCGCTCATAGGTCAATCCATCTTTGACGTATTTCCGCCACACATTGCACGGTTCAGAAAAACGCAGGTCGAACAAGTGATCGAATCGGGCAAACCGGTGCGATTTGAGGATGAGCGGGAAGGCAGAATTTTTGATAACTATCTATATCCCGTCTTTGATACACAAGGGCGGGTGAGCCAGGTGGCTGTGTTTGCTCATGACATGACAGAACGACGACATGCCGAGCAGGCGCGCGCCGAGAGTGAGTGGCGACTGCAACTGGCGCTTCAGAACTCGCCCATTATGGTTTTCAGCCAGGATCAGAACCTGCGATATACCTGGTTTTACAATGCCGAACCCGGGTTCTGCACGGAACAATCCATTGGTCAGGTATACGCTGATCTGTTGTCGTCAGAAGATGCGGTCCATTTAGGCGAGATCAAACGGACGGTGTTGGAAACCGGAATCGAATCGCGGCAGACCGTCGAGATCGTACAAGACGATCAACCTCGTTTTTACGATTTCACGATCTTGCCCCAAAAAGACGAGCAAGGCAATATAGTGGGTATTCATTCGGTTGCCCTAGATGTCACTGGACGTATTCAGGCCGAACAACGCAGCAGGCTTGTGCAGGAGCGAATCTTGCAGCAAAATCGCGAACTGGTGGCGCTGAATAAAATCACCATGACAATGAGCCAGAACGGAAATATCGAGCATACCCTGGCTCGGGTTTTGGACCAGTTGCTTCAGGTGATGGACTTTAGCCACGGCGCGATTCAGATATTGGATCACCTTTCCCAATCTATGGGATATGCTGCTGCTAAAGGGTTTTCTGTATCTCGCCAGGAGCAACAAATGGTCGAGTTGAATGCGCATATTCGGGATAGATTGGCCCGGTCGGGGCAAGCTATCCTGGTCTACGATCGGGCCGAAATGCCCCCGCCCATTGCAGCATTCTTGAAAGCCGAGGGAGTGCAAGCGGCGTTGAGCGTCCCTATTCCAACGCAAGAGGGAGTGGTGGGATTGCTCTCCCTTTTCGACGCGCAACCGTTTATGTTGTCCGAGCCAGAAGTGCATTTGTTGACTGCTGTTGCCAACCAAATTGGATTATCCTACGAAAATATACGGCTGGCCGAACAGGCAGCCCAGATTGATGTGTTGACTCGACTCGAAAAACTGCGCGGCGAATTAATTGCGAATGTATCTCACGAACTGCGAACGCCGCTCGGGTTAATCGAAATTGCTGCTTCCTCTTTGTCGAGTCAGGACGTGACTTTTGATGACCGGGCGCGTGGCAAATTCATTCAGATTATCGCTCAAGAGACCCGGCGCTTGAGTGTACTCGTCGAAAATTTGCTGAGGTTGTCCCAAATAGAAAACAGGCAACTGCGACTGGACAGGCAGCCTACCGATCTCAACAAATTGATTCTCCAGGTGCTCGATCGTATGCGCATCCAATCACCCGATTACCAAATTGTCTACGAGCCGGCCGACCGGCCGGCGCCCGTCGTAGCCGATGCCTATGCACTGGAACAGATCCTGCTCAACTTGCTGGGCAATGCGATCAAATATTCTTTCAAAGAGACACCGATCAGGATCCGGGTACGCCAGGATGAAAAACAGGTCCTTGTGCGGGTTCAAGATCGAGGCATTGGCATTCCGGCTGACGAGTTGGGGCGCATCTTTACCAGATTCATGCGCGGAAAACACAGGCTGGTTCAGCAAGCTGGAGGTGTTGGGCTTGGGTTGGCCGTGTGCAAGGAATTGGTAGAAGCGCACGACGGGCGCATCTGGGTGGAAAGCGAGTTGGGCGTTGGCACAACAGTCTCTTTTGCGCTTCCCGTCGATTCAGGACAGGCGCAGGCAGAAGGATGAGCAATGGTCAAAGGCAAGTTACGGATTTTGGTGGTCGATGATGAACCCCAATATGTGTGGACCATTCAGGTCAATCTTGAGGCCAGAGGGTATGCCGTTTTAACCGCGAGCAGCGGCCGGGAAGCGCTCGATTTGGCGGTGAGCCAATCGCCCGATCTGATCGTCCTCGACATTCGGTTGCCCGATATGGATGGGTTTCAAGTTTGCCGACAAGTCAGGACGTATTCGACCGTGCCGATCCTGATGCTGACCGCGCTAGCCGAAGACAGGAACAAGATCAAAGGGCTTGATCTGGGAGCGGATGACTATATCACCAAACCGTTTGGCATTGATGAATTGATGGCCCGGATTCGTTCTGTGTTCAGGCGGGTTGAATTCTCCTCTCAACAAGCTCCGGCCCCGGTTTTTCAGGCCGGAAATCTTGAAGTCGACTTGGTGCAGGAGCAGGTGTTTGTCGAGGGCAAGCTTGTCCACTTGACGCGCACAGAGTATCGTCTGCTGTGCGAGTTGATCAAACACGCCGGAAAAATCCTGTCTTTTGATGATCTGCTACAAAGGGTGTGGGGCGAGGGAACCGAGGGACAGGCGCATCTGGTCAGGCAAGTCGTCCACCGGCTTAGAGCCAAGATCGAACCGGATCGGCAAGACCCCCAGTATATACAGACCTATGCCGGGTTGGGGTATTTCTTCGCGCTGCCGGATACCTAGACGCAAAGCCCAATCAAGCTCGATGTCAAGATCATCGTTTTGGCCAGGCGCCTCGCGACTTGTTCGCGAGGCGTTTTTTTGTCGTTGGCCCGGGTCAATGGCCCGTTTGGAATACTTTTGATATATCCGGGCAAGCGATCGAGATGTGTTTGGAATACCGCAGTGATACAATAAATAGTTGTGTGGCCTCTCGGCTCGGATCACTTGGCTGTCTTTGGAAACGAGTGGGAACATGGCTTTAAAAAATGTGCTGGTGTTGAGCGATGACGATCTCTTGTCCCAAGTGATTGAATTGACGCTGGACGAATACGTTTTGCAAGTGATCCCTATCCCGACAGGCTCGTCGGAGTGCCAGACGGCCGGCCCGGATCTCACCGACATCGATCTGGTCATTCTGGCGCTTGGTTCCCTGAACAGCGAGCCGGTGGTCGCTTTGGCCAAAACGTCGCTGACGAATGTCATCGGACAGATCCCGTTGCTCATTATTTCGAGCAAGCGGTTCCAACCAGACACGAGCGTCTCTATTTCCCACCTTGATTTTCCTTTTGACGTGCGGGAATTACAGGTTCAGGTGCGCAAGGCTTTGCGGCAGCGGGACGTGGTTCACGCGAGTTGACACGTTGAGGGGAGGAGATCATGTTGACCGATCAGATGGCAATCCGGGTCGATGAACGCGCCGCGGATTTGTCCCAAGTGTTGGCGGTGGATCGGCCCGGCGCCGCGCCGCGCATCGTCGCGATCATCCCCGCCTACAACGAAGAACGGTTTATCGGCAGCGTGGTGCTCAAAACGCGCAAATACGTGGATACGGTCATCGTTATCGATGACGGCTCTACCGACGACACGTGCGAGGTCGCGCAGGCCGCCGGCGCGATCACCGTCTGTCACCGGGACAACTGCGGCAAGGGCGCCGCGTTGAACACCGGGCTTGTCCAGGCGCGGCAGTTGGAGCCTGATGTGGTGGTCATGCTCGATGGCGATGGACAGCATTTGCCCGCAGAGATGCACCGGGTCATCGCGCCGATCTTGAGCGACCAGGCCGACATCGTCGTCGGCTCGCGCTATCTGGAAAAGCGCAGCGACGTGCCCAGACACCGCATCTGGGGGCATTGGGGCTTTAACCTGCTCACCAACGCCATGTCGGGCGTGCCGGCCACCGATTCGCAAAGCGGTTTCCGCGCTTTTTCTCCCCGGGCCGTCGATGCGATCGCCTTTTCGTCGCAAGGGTTTTCGGTCGAGTCCGAGATGCAGTTCCTGGCGCATGACCTGGGGCTGCGCTTCCGGGAAGCGCCGATCACCATCCGCTACGAAGACAAGCCCAAACGGAGCGTCATTGTGCACGGGCTGCTGGTGCTCAACGGCGTCCTGCGCCTGGTGGGCCAGCACCGCCCGCTGCTGTTCTTTGGCGTGCCGGGGATGGTGGTGTTACTGTTGGGAGTCGGCTGGGGGGGGTGGGTCGTGCAGATCTACAGGACGAACGACCAGCTTGCGGTTGGTTACGCGCTTGTCAGTGTGTTGTTCACGATTCTGGGGAGCCTCAGCCTCTTTTGTGGGTTGCTTTTGCACTCGATCCGTGGTTTTTTCTATCATTTTGATCAAAAGAATAGTGCATAACTAGCGATATGTTCAGGATGCCGCGAGCAAAACCATCAACACAGGCAATACGCACATGGCCACGGATCACGGTGATCACGCCTTCTTATAATAGTGGAAAGTTTATCGAAGAGACAATTACATCTATTCTCAATCAAGATTACCCGAATCTGGAACATATCGTGGTTGATGGCGGGTCGACGGATGGAACCCTGGACGTGCTACGCGCTTATCGAGACCAGATCCGCTGGATCAGCGAGCCGGACCGCGGACAATCCCATGCGATCAACAAGGGACTTCAAATGGCTACGGGAGAGATCCTGACTTACTTGAATGCTGACGATCTCTACGAGCCGGGCGCACTTCGCAGGGTCGTAGCGTTCTTTGAAGACCACCTTGAGGCATCATGGGTCACAGGCAAGTGCCGCATGATCGACGCAAAGGGTTGCGAGACGCAAAAGATATTTACCTGGTACAAGAATCTCTGGCTGCGAATATGCAGCTATCGTGTACTACAGGTTATGAACTACCTATCCCAACCGGCTACCTTCTGGCGCCGTAAAGTAGCTGAGGTTGTGGGGCCGTTTCGTGAGGACCTCTACTATACGATGGATTACGATTACTGGCTGCGCATCGGACAACACTTTAAGCTGACCTTTGTTGACGATTATCTGGCCTCGTTTCGTGCGCATGTTCAAGCCAAGACTGGGGTAATGAAAGAGGCCCAATTCGCCGAGGATCTGGCGACTGCCAAGCGCCATGTATTATGTTTGCCAATTTGCAAAATGCACGCGTGGCACAATGCGGCTATCTTGCTAGCCTATCGTATACTACGGGATGCGAATACATAATAAGCACAGACTAACAGCTTATTGCAAAATAAGCGATGCTTCGACTGACGATTTCGTAAAATTAGGAAAGATGCTTGAAGATACTACAAGTCGCTCCATATTTCAACGCACAAATGGGCGGATCCCCTCGCATTGTCTACCAGCTATCAAAGCATTTAGCCGATCATGGTCACGAAGTAACAGTTGTTGCTAGTGATTATGGCGATCCAGCCAGCAGGTTCGAGAACAATAGGTTTAGCGTCATTCTCTTCCCTCTTGTGTGGGCCCAAATGGGTTTTTATGTCACTCCGCAAATGTCCAAGTGGGTTCGCGATCATGCTTGTGAATTCGATGTCATTCATATGCACGAGGTGCGGACTTTTCAGAACATTGTGGTCAGGTATGCAGCTAGTCAAAATAGGATACCTTATGTCATATCTGCTCATGGAACCTTGCCCGTGATAATCCAACGCAAACTCGCAAAGCGGGTCTTTGATCTGCTCTTTGGGCAGTGTATACTCGACGGTTCTGCTCGTATGATCGCTGTCTCGCCCCTCGAAGTAACGCAATATACTCGGGTCGGTATTGGGCCGGAATGTATTCTGCTGGTGCCCAACGGACTCGCCCTGAACGAATTCGGCAATCTGCCCCAGAGAGGAACCTTCCGTCAAAAGATGCAGATTTGCGAAACTGCCAAGCTTGTGCTCTTCGTAGGGCGCTTGCATCATATAAAAGGCATTGACATTTTGATCGACGCTGTTCACCGATTGCAGGTCAACAATGATGGTACTGTGTTAGTAATTGTCGGTCCAGATCACGGCGCACTGTCAGATCTGCGCAAACAGGCAAGTGCGCTGGGCCTTCACAATCGGGTCATCTTTGCCGGCCCGTTATACGGCACGGCAAAGATGGCGGCCTATGTCGATGCTGATGTGGTTGCTTCGCCCGGCATGTACGAGATCTTTGGCCTCGTTGCGTTTGAGGCATTGATGTGCGGCACGCCCGTAGTCGTGAGTGAAGATACTGGCGCTGGGGCATTGATCCGTGAAGCGCAGGCGGGCGCAACCGTGCCCTATGGCGACCGCGACGCGCTCACTGTCGCATTACAGTCTGCGCTGGACCGCGAGGATGGCATATCAGAGCAAATTGCCCGAGGCCAGGCATACATCCGTCACCATATCGACTGGCAGGCGAATGCCGAGATTCTGACATCGCTGTATGCAGAGGTGGTAAAGGGTTATGGGTATGCACGCCATTGCTGAAAACTATGGCGCTCAAAGCCGAGCATGGCTGGAGGTTCCTAGTTTGCCCTACCAGCACGCTTTCAACTTCTGTGCTGCACTGACATCTCGGGAACTGTCGCCAGTGGCGATTCTTGCCAATGACAAAGTCTACCTTCGGGAATTGCTCAAACGCGTGACCGGGCAGATTATCGTCTACTTGCCGGAGGTGACAACGCTCCTTGGTGTAGACCAGCGTGCTGCCCTGGGACCAGAGATCATCTGGGACAACGTGACAGTCATAGATGGCGACGAACTGCAAATGCCACGACCATCAAGGAAGACTTCGTTCATCTGGGTAGAACCACAGTCTGCGCACCTTTCGCAGGCACGAATGTTGCTCGCGGCACTCGCGCCGGTACAGGGACGGGTGATTGCCCTCACTTCCAACTGGCTCAGATCCACTCTGCCCGAATGGCAGGCTGGGAGGTCTGCGCATGCAGTCGAAAAGCCTCTAGGCGTCTATGCAACGGCGCGCTTCCTGCAAAGTCTCGGATTTTTAGTTCAAACGACCTACGGGTTTCAAGGACCAACAAGTCTCGTCTGCGGTCTCCTGGCGCGCCTTGCGGCGCTGCTGGGCCGGACTGACATGGTCGACCGCCTGTTTGTAGCCCAGCGCCGGGTTTTGCGGGTGAAGCGGTGGCAGACACCATGGTCGGCACTCTCGATCATCGTAGCCCGGAAAGAAGCAAGCTGTGGCTGATGTGAACCCCGGTCGCATCGCATCGGCCGTCTTGATGCTTGATGCCTGGCTAGACACCGCGCGCGGACTGGGAGGCTATGGCGGGCCAGTGACCCATTGGTGGCAGCACTGCTTGCTGTTCACCGGTGCCGGGCTGGACTGGCGCTACGAGGGCATCATCGCCGGCTACCTGAACCTCTTCGAGGCAACCGGCGACACTCGATGGCTAGATAAAGCCCGTCGTGCGGGTGACGACCTGGTGAACGGGCAGTTGACCACGGGGACGTACCGCAACTCCTCCTTCGAGCGCAATCCTTATACTGGCGGCACGCCCCACGAGGCCGGCTGTGACGTCGCATTGCTGCTGTTGGCGCAGACTCTGCAGGATCGAGGGGACGACGGCTGGCAGTCCTACGCAGCTACTGCGGAACGAAATCTGGAGGCGTTTATCCTGGGCGTACTCTGGAATCTGCAGGAACAGCGTTTCGACAATACCGCAGACGACGCCAGCTTCGTGCCTAATAAGGCAGCGACCACGGTTGAAGCACTCATAGTTTGGGATGAGTGGGCTCACAAGCCCGATATCGTACAAACTTGCGTTGTTCTCACGCTGGATGCCATCGCCGCTAGCCAGGTGCATAAGGATGGCTCTTTCTTTGATGGTGCCATACCGCAGCGGGCCACGGCGATTCCGGGCGGGACGCACTACTTTCCCTTTTACATCGCCCGCTGTATCCCGGCGTTGGTCCAAGGCTGCAAGCTTTTAGGTGAAAGTCGCTACTTGGACGCTGCCAAGCGTGCCTTGTCCTTCATCCTGCGACAGCAGTTGCCCGATGGATCCTTTCCCCAGGTGATCTACGCCAATGGGCGGGTCAACCGCCAGCCACGCTGGATCGCTGGCGCGGCTGAGATCCTGAGGGCTGCCGAGGCTGTGGGTGAAGCGAGCGGACAAGATGAAGATCTATGTTTATCCCGCGCGCTGGATTGGTTGCTGCATGGCCAGTTGCCTTCGGGCGGTTTTCGCACTGCCGCCGGCTTTGCTGCCCAAGTCTCACAGCGTACGCCTCCCTCGACGCCGGATTTTGCCGATCTGTTACCTGTCTGTGGGTGGAACAGTATGGTCTTGCGCTATCTGAGTAAGCACGTGGATGTAGCTACGCTAAATGCGGCCCATTCTGAGATCCCGCCGGCCGTAAAGGAGCCCTGTTTTTTTAATGGGCGTAAAGCTTACTACTGTGAAGATATTCACACAATCAAAGTACACTGGGATCAGAATACACTATATTGTTGGGAGAAAGGGAAACCGTGGGCCTCGCTGCACTAAAAGTCATCAAAAAATTTTGGCGTTGGGTAGAAGGCCATGCTAGGTGGTTTCTGGCAGGTGGTTTGCTGGTGGCAGCCGGTTACAACTGGATAAAGTGGCGTGCAGATCGACTTCGGCTGCGCGAGATCCAGACGTGTCAAGCGCCCCCTCTGCTCCCACTGGATGCTATACAAAATCCCAAGGTCACGGTTTTGCTTCCCGCATGGAACGAAGCTGACAATTTAGTAGCGTGTTTGGATTCGCTGCTGGGTCTACGGTATCCTGATGTGGAAATCATTCTCTGTGCGGGTGGGCAGGACGCTACCCTCACTATCGCGAAGCGCTACGCAGGCCCGAAGGTCGTCGTGCTGGAGCAACAACCCGGTGAGGGCAAGCAGGGCGCGCTGCGGCGCAGCTTTGCCCATGCTACGGGCGGCATCATCTTCCTCACTGATGCCGACTGCATCCTCGATGACGCGATCTTTGAGCGCACGCTGGCGCCGATCCTGACTGGCGACGAGGTCGCCGCCACCGGTGCGTGGCGCCCCTTTGAGCGACAACAGCCTTTGCCTCTGGTGCAGTACCAGTGGGCGCATCACCTCTACCGCGAGCTTTGGATGCCCGACTACGCCCCGGCTCTCGACGGGCGCAATGCGGCGGTGCGGCGGGAAGCGCTGGAGGCTGCCGACGCCTTTGAAATCTCCGCCCCTGTCGGCGCAGACCTGGCCCTCTCCAAGCAACTAACTGCTGCTGGCTACGCTATCTGCTTTGTGCGAGACAGCCATGTGCAGACTGAGTATCCTGAAACCGTACACGATTATCGCAAGCAGCTCTCGCGATGGTTCCGCAACCCGTTGGTTCACGAGAAACGCTGGCTGGCAGCGCCGCTGGCGCGCAGTCACCTGCGTGCTGGACTGGCGGCGATCTTTCTGGTAGTTGCGCCCTTGCCCGCGCTTTTCAGCACCTTAGTGGCTGCGACGTGGACAAGTGTTGTTTTCCATTTATTATTGGCGCAATTGCGGACATGGGCAGTACTCGCCAAGAGCGTGGGAAGCCAGATGACCGTAATGCATCCATTCACCACACTCACCTATCTGCCAGTCGGGTGGTGGACTACGGCACGTGGGATGATTGCCTTGCTCGTGCCCAGCGAAAAACACCAATGGTAGAGCATTTTCAACTTCACGAAGATGAATAGGAGATAGAGCACAGGCTGTGAGATTGGCAGTACGGATGACAGCACGACTATAATCGGCGTCCTGATCGGTCTCGGGGCCAACGTTGCTAGGCCAGATCATGCAATAGATGAAACAGAAGCCTCTATCGATCCTCGTTGATCTACTCCATGTTCAGGAATAGCTCGAGGCACAAGGGTAAAAAGACAGTGACAAACTACCCGCCAACAGGCAGAACACGACAAGGGTGATACAAGATGATACATATCTATCAACAGGCGAAAAAGGATCTGGATACGAGTGAGCAACACCCGGTTCCACGTACACTTGATGAACCCGGCAATCGTGGCAGGTACTCGTGGCAAGATGATGCCTTCACATTCGAGGTTGATCTTTCAGATCAACCTCACGACTGTCTATGTCTTTGGCTGGATGACGGCGTCATGTTCTACGCGAACGGGTATTTCCAATGGGGCGAGCAACAACCACTGATAGACTGGAATTGTAGTAAGGAAGTGATCAAGGATACAGCAGCAGAGATATATGCCTGCATCAGAAGGGAAGAGTATTGGCGTCTCGAAGCTCTCAGCGGTTCCTTTCTGCTTCTGTTTTTCGACACACAGACAAAGTTGACAATCGTCACAGATCGATTGGCATCGAGGCAAATCTTCCATTATCAGGATAAGAACGTACAGGTCTTTGCCGAGAACATTCAAGACATTCTATCGCTTTCAACCGTCAACCAAGAACTGGATCTGCGTTCTGTAGTGGAATTCCTGCGCTTCGCGATGATTCTGGAGCATCGTACGCTTTATAAGGAAATCACTCTCATTCCCCCCGCGTGTGTGGTGACGATGGGCTTTGGAAAAGCTGTTTTCAGACGCTACTGGGATTGGGAATACAATGAGAGTTGGTCACATTCGGATGAGTATTACGTCGAC
>JAFGEY010000537.1 GCA_016931365.1 Anaerolineae bacterium | reverse complement strand
TCTCTGGACTCACTTTCTCATTGTTAAGGAACGCTTGGACTCAAGCGCATGCTTTCACGCGCCTGCTCTCAACTCTAAACTCAAGATCTCAAGATAGCTGATTGAAAATTGGCAGACACGCCAACAAGATCAGAGAATCGACGAAGCCGTTGCCACCGAGCGATAACGCCCGAAATGTTGCGGCAGCGGCGCAATCGCTATTTCCAGCTCCTCAATCTGCGCAATCTCGCCGGTGAGGTATTGCCGCACGCGCATCGCCACTTCTTCCAGCCGCAGCAGCAGGCCGCCATAGCGCACACACTGTACCTCGAAACCAAAGGCCTTGTTTTGGGCCATCCATACCTTGCGATGCAATTCCCACAGCGTTTTCACGGCCGCGATCAGCGCCGGAATCATCCTGTCACTCAGATCGGCGAGGGTCTTCTTGTCGCCCGCGGTGTAGGCCTGGGTGAGTTGATCGTAGACGCGGGTCTTGAGCGACAACGTTTCGGCCAACTGCGCAGCAAACTCGAGGTTGCCCGCGCCATCTTTGACGCCCAGCGCGTTCAGTTCTTGCGCCAGGCCGGCGTAATACGCCGCCAGGTCAAAGTCCTTCCAAGAGTCGCGTGCCAGCAGCGAGCGCCGGTATAACCCCAACAGTGGATCGTCCCACAGCAACATGCGCGTGTTGACCTCGTCGCCATAGTGCTCGGCGGCGTCCATTTTGGCGATCGTCAGGTTGGCCTCCAGGTCGGCCTTGCACACGCCCTCAAACCGCATGCGCCAGCGCTCCGAAAGCTCGCCGCCGTTGTAGGCCAGATCGGCGGCATAGAGAATGCCGGGCCAGGTCGAGTTGAAATCGACCGCAGCGCCGTCATCCTTCCACATAGTAAAGAAAATCTCTTTCAACCCTTCTTTCAGGCACGCGCGCACGCAGGGCTGCGCGGTCTGCGCAGTATAGACGTGCGAGTAGACGAACCGTCCCCACGACCACACGCCAGAGCCCATGATCGGCTCAAAGCCCATTTCGCGGTGACGCTTGATCCACTCACGGTAAAACGCCTCGTCGGTATGATAATAATCCCAGTAAACGAGTTGCGCCTCCGGCGGGATCGCCGCGGCAACGTCGGCGGGCACCTGGCTCTCCACGTCATAATAGCCGCCGGTTTTGCTGCCCATGCGGAAATACATATCCGACCAGATCATCGGCTCCAGGCCCTCGGTCTTGCACAGATCGACCACCCTGGCCAGGTGCGCGTTGAAAATGTCAAAGCCGCGCTTGTAGCCAAACATGTCCATATAGCGCCCGCGACCCAGATCGTGCGTCTCGTCCATACCGATGTGGACGCGCCGGCTGCGCACCGCCTCCGACCAGAACTTGAGCATTTTGGCGATCAGTTCATAGGTCGGTTCGGCATCGACCAGCACCACGCTGTTCGTGTCGCGCACCGGCCAGTAGGCATGTCCCCATTTGAGGATTTGCTCCAGGTGACCGAGGGTTTGAATACAAGGGATCACCTCAATGCCCAAACGGGCCGCGTATTCGTCGATATCCTTGATCTCTTGCAGCGTGTACGCACCGCGCGCATAACCGAACATCGGCTCGCCGGGCAGTTGATAGGTGTCTTCGGTGTACAGCATCAGCATGTTGTAACCGCTGAGCGCCATCCGCCGCAGCCACTTTTTTACCTCGGCGACGGTCATCACTGCGTTACGCGAGCAGTCGAGCATCAGGCCCATCGTCTCAAAAGGGCACTGCTCGCTCCACTTGTCATCGCTGCCCGCATCTTGAGGCGCTACGTCGAGGCCCAGCAGCAGGCCGATGCCGCGACAGGCCTGCGTGACAGTATGGTATGTAATTTTGGCCTGCTTTTCGGAAATTTTGACCTTGACCTGCCCTGCCTTGTCTGTGGCTGAGAATTTGAGCGGGACCGCATCATCGGTCTTTTTGCCAAACAGTGCATAGTCCTCGCGCAGAGTCGCCAGGGCCACTGCCAGGTCTTGGGGAATCGAATGGGGGTCGTACCACAATTTCATTTGTCCTACTCCTTCTTTGGAGAATCTTGAACCGCATACCATTGTTTATTTAGCATGCTATCATTGTACCCCAAAGCTACACTTGGGGCAAACAATGTGATATAATGGGGGCATTTGGCAGCAGGGCAATGCTTGTTTTGGCTGTAAATGATGCCCAATACCCCTTTTTCAGGAGGGACGATGCCGATCATTCAATGGACTATCAACACTACGATCAAGACTCTGGTTCGCATCTGCTGCCGCGTGCACGACGAGGCGCTCAAGCAGGTGTCGAGGCAAGGGCCGCTGATCGTGATCGCCAACCACATCAACTTTCTCGAGACCCCCTTGCTCTACACGCACCTCCTGCCGCGCCCGATGACTGCCTTTTCAAAAGCCGAGCTGTGGGAAAAAGGATGGTCGCGGTTTTTGTTCACGATGTGGAAAGCCATCCCCGTCCATCGCGGCGAAGCCGACCTCAACGCGATGCATCTAGCCCTCGACGCCCTGGAACGCGGCTTCATCCTGGCCCTGGCCCCGGAAGGCACGCGCAGTTACGATGGACGGCTCCAGCGCGCTCATCCCGGCGTGGTGCCTCTCGCTATGCGCAGCGGCGCGCTGATTCTGCCCCTGGCCCACTGGGGCGGCGAAAAACTGTCCGCCAACCTGCGCCGCCTGCGCCGCACCGATTTCTACATTGCCACCGGGCCGGCCTTTTATCTCAACGCACCGGGCAAGGTCAGCCGCGAAGCGCGCCAGCAGATAGTCGACGAGATGATGTACCAGATCGCGGCGCTGCTTCCACCCGAATATCGCGGTTACTATGCAGACCTGGACAAGGCAACGACACATTATTTGCGCTTTGAAGCGGCGACCGCCGATCGCTGACAGTTGATCGCTTGTTTCTGCTATTCTTTGACATAGGAGATAAAAATGACCAAATCTTCATTCGGTTGGGGCATCCTCGGCGCGGGGCGCATCGCTGCCCGCTTTGCCACCGACCTCAAAAAGCTCCCCCAGGCAAAACTGGTTGCCGTTGGCTCGCGCGCGCTCGACAAAGCGCAGGCCTTTGCCGACGAATACGGCTTTGATCGCGCCTACAGCAGCTATGCCGACATGCTCGCCGATCCCGCCGTCGACGTGGTGTATGTCGCCACGCCGCACCCCTTTCACCGGGAACACACCCTGCTCTGCATCGACGCGGGCAAGGCCGTGCTCTGTGAAAAGCCAATAGAGATCAACGCCGGGCGGGTGATCGATATGGTTCGGGCTGCGCGGGGCAAAGGCGTTTTTCTGATGGAAGCGATGTGGACGCGCTTTTTGCCGGTGATCGTCCAGGTGCAACAATGGCTGACCGAGGGGCGCATCGGCGAGGTACGTATGCTCAACGTCGATTTCGGCTTTCGCTCCGGCTGGGATCCTGAAGGGCGGCTGCTCAACCCGGCGCTGGCGGGCGGCGCGCTGCTCGACGTGGGCGTTTACGTGACCGCCTTTGCCTCGATGGTCTTTGGCGCGCCGGAGAGCGTCCGGGCGTCGGCGCACCTCGGCGAAACCGGCGTCGACGAGCAGACGGCGATGGTGCTCAAGTACGCCGGCGGCCAACTGGCCCTGCTCTCCTGCGCCGTGCGCACCAACACGCCGCAGCAGGCCTTCATCCAGGGCGCCGATGGCGCGATCCACGTCCCCGATTTCTGGCATGCCATCACGGCCACACTCAAGGTCAACGGCCAGGAGCCGGTCGAAGCCAGCGGCGAAGCGGGCTACCAATTTGAGGCCGCCGAAGCAATGGCCTGCCTGGCCGCTGGCAAAACTGAAAGCGACGTGATCCCGCTTGACGAGTCGATTGCCATTGCCCAGACGCTTCAAGAAGCACGCCGGCAAATTGGCCTCAAATACCCAATGGAGTAAACGGTGTCTTCACCACCTATGTTTGACGCACCACATAACACGTATCAGGAGAAAATTCTATGATGCAATACCGCACCATCCCCAACATCGACACCCCCATCTCCCGCCTGGTGCTGGGCACCATGATCGTCGACGACCGCGAACTGGAGCACAGCTTCAGCCTGCTCGACCAGGTTTTCGCCCTCGGCTGCACGGCGCTGGATACGGCCAACGTCTACGCCGGCGGGCACAGCGAGCGCGGCATCGGCGCGTGGATGCAGGCGCGCGACTGTCGCGAGCAGGTGGTTATCGTCTCCAAGGGCTGCCATCACAATGCTGACCGCAAGCGCGTGACCCCCTTTGACCTCGCCGCCGACCTGCGCGATTCGCTGGCCCGGCTCAAAACCGGCTATATTGACATTTACCTGCTCCATCGCGACGATCCCGACGTTCCGGTTGGCCCCATCGTCGACACGTTCAACGAGCACCTCGACGCGGGGCGCATCCGCGCCTTTGGCGGCTCCAACTGGACGCACGAGCGCATCCAGGAAGCGAACGACTATGCCGCTCGGCACGGTCTGGTCCCGTTTGGGGTCAGCAGCCCCAACTATGGCCTGGCCGAACAGGTGCAGGACCCGTGGGGGCCGGGCTGTGTGACTCTCAGTGGGCCGGCCAACGCCGAGGCGCGCGCGTGGTACCGGGCCAACGGGATGCCGATTTTTGCCTATTCCAGCTTGGCGCGCGGCTTTTTCTCCGGGCGGATCACGCCGGACAACGTCGACCAGGCCGAGTCGATCCTCGACCACGCCGGGTTCACCGCCTACTGCCACCCGGTCAATGTCGAACGCCTGCGCCGCACGATCCAGTTGGCCCAAGAAAAGGGCTGCACCGTGCCCCAGTTGGCCCTGGCTTACATCATCCATTCACCGTTGAACGTCTTTGCCCTGGTCGGCGCGGCCAACGGCGACGAATTTGCCGAAAACGTCAAGGCCTTCGAGATCAATCTGGCCGACGACGAACGCGCGTGGTTGAATTTAGAGACCTAGATCATGCCTGTCGTGATGTTTACAAGAGGAGAAATTCTATGCATCCTCGCGTGATTGCCCTCGGCGAACTGCTCGTCGAAGTGATGCGCCCCGGCGTCGATCAACCCCTCTGGCAGCCGGGCGAATTCGTCGGCCCTTATCCCAGCGGCGCGCCGGCGATCTTTATCGACGCTGTCGCCCGTCTGGGCGTGCCGGCCGGGTTCATCGGCGTCGTCGCGCCGGATGCTTTTGGCCGCTGCGTGCTCGACCGCCTCCAGGCCGACGGCGTCGATATTTCGCAGATCCGGCAAGCGCCGGGCACGACCACCGGCATCGCCTTTGTCGCCTACAACGGCGATGGCAGCCGCAATTTTGTGTTCCATCTGCCCCAGTCGGCGGCGGCGCTGCTCAACCCGGACGATGTAGACGAAGCCTACATCGCCGGAGCCGACTGGGTTCACGTCACCGGCTCGGCGCTGTCGATCAGCCCAAGCGCGCGCGAGGCCTGCACCAAAGCGATTGACCTGTGCAAGGCACACGGCGGGCGGGTCAGTTTCGACCCCAACATCCGCCCCGAACTGCTCGGCATCGACCAGGTGCGCGGCATCTGCCAGCCCGTGCTCGACCGCTGTGACCTGCTCTTGCCCAGCGGCGAGGAGGCAAGCATGCTCACCGGCGACGCCGATCCCGAGACGGCATGCCGGGCATTGGTCCGGCGAGGCATCTCCCTGGTCGCTTTGAAGCGCGGCGCTGCCGGTTCGACCGTATTCACCGCCGACGGCGAGATCAGCACCCCGGCGATCCAGGTCGAGGAGGTCGATCCCACCGGCGCGGGCGACTGCTACGGCGGCGCGTTTGTCGTCGGGCTGATCGAAGGCTGGCCACTGGATCGAATTGCGCGTTTTGCCAACATCGTCGGCGCGCTGGCGGTAACCCGCAAAGGCCCGATGGAAGGCGCGCCCTGGCGCGAAACGGTGATGGAAAGGATGGACGGATGAAGAGATTGCTCGATGGCGAACGGGTCAGGCTCAACGCATTGACCAAGGACGATCTGCCCCAAATGGCCCAGTGGTACGAAAACACCGAATTCCTGCGCCTGCTCGACGCGCGCGACGCCTACCCCCAGACGGCGGCCAAACTGAGCGAGTGGCTGGACGAACACGCCAAATCGACCACCGCCTATATTTTTGCCATCCGCCTGCGGCCGGAAGATCGGCTGATCGGCTTCCTGGAACTGGACGGCATTCTGTGGAACCAGGGCGCGAGCTGGCTGGGGATCGGCATCGGCGAGACGGATTGCCAGGGACAGGGCTACGGCTATGAGGCGATGGCCCTGGCCCTCGATTTCGCCTTTGACGAGCTCAACCTGCACCGCGTGCAGCTCACCGTGTTCGAGTACAACGAGCGCGCCATCCGGCTATACGAAAAGCTCGGCTTTCAGCGCGAGGGCAGCTTCCGCGAGTTTTTGTACCGCGATGGACAACGTTTTGATATGTACTTGTACGGTTTATTACGAAAAGAATGGGAGCAACACAGAGAGGAGATATAAAATGCTTGTCGTTCACGTTTTCGTCCACGTCAAGCCCGACTGCGTCGAGGCATTCAAGGCCGCGTCGCTGGAAAATGCGCAATGCAGCATCCAGGAATCGGGCATCGCCCGTTTTGACGTGCTCCAGCAGATGGACGATCCCACCCATTTCGTCCTGGTCGAAGTCTACCGCGCGCCCGGCGATCCGGCCCGGCACAAGGAAACGGCCCACTATCAACAGTGGCGCGACGCCGTCGCCGACATGATGGCCGAACCGCGCAGCAGCGTCAAGTACAGCAACCTTTTCCCCGACGACCAGGGCTGGGGGTAGACGCTCAGGCACAACCATCCGTTGCAATCGGAAAAGGGTTGACAGCACAACAAGTTTGTTCTATCGTGAGATCAAATGATAGGTGCGATTGCGACGTCACGTCCCCGCCTCGGCTGAACTTTGCGTCGCGCCTTGGATATGTCTTGTGCAGGTCAGGCCATCGCTGACCAGATGCTGCCACCGGCCTGCGTCAAGAGCAAGGAGGCCAAGTGGCAACAAACAGTAAAGACCGCCGAAACCCGATCACAAAATGGATGCGTTGGACAGCCCGAATCTGGAGCGTTCCACTGATCGCATACGCGCTGCTGATGGCGGCTGGCTATACCTGGAGTTGGCTCACGACCGGCGTGGCCGATCCGTACGCGGTTGAGGACGTCTCCTTTGTAGAAGCACTGCCCCCGATCTTGATGTTTGTCAGCGTCCTGGGCCTGGGTGTGGCCTGGCATTGGGAGCAATGGGGCGGAATCATCACCCTGGTTTTCCAGCTGGTCACGCTACCGCTGCTGTTCACCCAAATCCCATTGACGCGAGATTTTCCCCGCTCAGCCATTCCTTATCTGATGGCACTGGTGGTCGCCATTCCCGGAGCGTTGTTCCTCGCCTGTGGATGGCGGTCAAGAGCGAGCAATCTCTGACCTCGCCGTCTCACTCTATGCCCACGGGTCGAGCATGATCTTGGCGCACTGGTGCGACGCCGAAACCTCCAGCGCCTGCTGCACCTGGTTCATCCCAAAGCGGTGGCTGATCAACTCGGCGGCGAGCGGCGATCTCTGGATCACCTGCATCACCCTGGGGTACAGGTTCAGATTGTAATGCCATGATCCGCGCAGGGTCAACCCTTTGCGGATCATGTCCGGGCTGACCACGATCGGGAGCGGGTCGCTGCACTCGCCGACAAAAGTGACCTGTCCCTTGCGCCGCGCCGCGTCGATGCACAGGCGCTGCGCCGCCACCACGCCCGAACAGTCCAGCGCCTTGTCGACGCCGAGGCCGTGGGTCAATTCCATGATCTGGGCCAGCGCGTCCGGATCGCGCGGATCGATCACCGCGTCGGCGCCGAGTTGCCTGGCTTTTTCCACCCGGTAGGGAATCGACTCGACGGCAATCACCCGCGCGCCGCGATACCTGGCATTGACCACCCCGCCCAGCCCCACCGGCCCCAGGCCCGTGATCAACACCGTGTCAAATGCGTCAACCTGCATCGCGTCCAGCCCGCCGAACGACGGCCCCAACGCGCACAGGGCCAGCCCCGCCATCTCGTAGGACACGCCATCGGGAATCTTGGACAGCATCCACGACGGCTTGAGCACGTACTGGGCATAGGTCGCGCTGCCCTCCGGCGATCCGGTAAAGGCCTTGATGTCGATCGCATTTTGGCAATGGATATAGTCACCGGCGATACACAGCACGCATTGCCCGCAGGCCATCAATGGCTGCACCACCACCCGCTCGCCGACCGCCACCCGGCACGGCTGCGCTACCTCGACCACCTCGCCGACCGCCTCGTGGCCCAAGAATTCGCTCTTGCGCCCGGCGACAAACACCTTGTACTCGGTGCACATCGGGATGCGCTGCACCTTGACCAGCGCCCAATCTTCCTTCGCCTGCGGCGTCGGCGCCTCGACCAGCCCGGCCTGGCGCTCGCCCAAAATCACAGCTTTTTTCATCAAAGTTCCTCCTTAAGCTTTAAATATTATAGAGCAAGTAAAAACCGCGCTCCGGCGACCAGCACCATCCCGGTCAGCACCGCGGCAAACAGGCTGCGCGTCTTCCAGGCGACGGCCAGAGTGGGCAACGCAGCCCAGAAAAAGAAATTGCCTAATCCCAGATCGACCCGGCCTTCGACCAGCGCCAGCGACGGCAGCAGCATCGCCGCCAGCACGGCGACCGGCACAAAGCGCAGCCAGTCGGCGAGCAAAGGCGGCAGCGTCCGCGACGACAAAAACCATACCGGCGCGAGGCGCGGCAAATAGGTCACCAACTGCATGCCAAACAACGTCATCAAGATTTGCTTTTGATCCACCGTTCCACTCCCACGCCCACCGTCGCCGCGATCAC
>JAFGEY010000536.1 GCA_016931365.1 Anaerolineae bacterium | reverse complement strand
TACATGTCGCCCAGCACCTCGACGATGCTGAACTGCGGGCAGGGCGGTTTGCCGGGTTGGTGGCTCAGGTGTCTGAACTGATCGTCGGGCAGCACAGTGTGGACGCGCGGCTTGCTGGTGCGGATGAGGTAATATCCCACCGAAAGGGCAATGCCGCTGAGCACGGCGTATTGCAGTGGCAGGGCCAGCGCGCCGGCGCAGGTGACGATCATGATCAGCCGGTCGCCGGGGGCGCTGCGCCACACGCGGGCGATCTTGGTCTTGTCGATCAGCCCATAGGCGGTGAGCATCAGCGTGCCGGCCAGCGCCGCCAGGGGCACATAGGCGGCCAGAGGAGCCAGTACCAGCATGACCACCAGCACCAGCAGGCCCGAAAAGGCGCTGGCCAACGGCGTGCGCGCGCCGGCCTCATAGTTGACCGGCGTGCGGGTAAAAGAGCCGGCGCAGGTATAGCCGGAGAAAAACGCGCTGGCAATGTTGGCCAGCCCTTGCCCGACGAACTCCTGGTTGCTGTCCAACCGCTGCCCGGTGCGGGCGGCGACCATGCGCGCAATCGAGATCGTCTCGACCAGCCCGATGACGGCGATGGCGAGCGAGCCGGTGGCAAGCTGGCTGGCGAGTTTCCAGTCGCCAAGTGGCAGGCGCGCCAACTGCGGCAGGCCGTGCGGCATCGCACCGACGATGCGCACGCCTTGCGCGTCGAGGCCCAGCAGGGCGACCACCGCCGAGGCGGCGACCATGGCGATCAGCGGGCCGGGCCACCTGGGGTTGATCCGGCGCAAGACGACGATGATGGCGATGGTCGCTGCGCCGATCAGCAGGCTGGGCCAATGTGTCTGGAGCAGATGGGTTACGATCAGCGGAATTGTTTGCCACAGGGTGGGCGTCGATGGGATTTCTAACCTGAGCAGATTGCGAATCTGGTTGAAAATGAGCAAAATGCCGGCGCCCGATGTGAATCCGACGATGACGGAATCGGAAACAAAATTGACCAGCACCCCCAGGCGTGCCAGACCTAACAACAGCCGGAAAAGACCCACCAGCAGGGCCATCATCCCGGCGGCGGCCAGGTATTCGGGCGTGTTGGGCTGGGCGACGGCCAGCAGGGTGGAAAGCACCAGCAGCGACGTGGTGTTGGTGGGGCCGGTTTGCAGGTGGTTCGACGACCCCCACAGCGCGCCGACGATGGAACCGACAATGGCGGTGTACAAACCAACCTGGGCGGGCAGCTCGGAGATCAGCGCAAAGGCGATGGACTGCGGCAGAGAGATGATGGCCACGGTCAATCCGGCGATCAGATCGTAGCGCAAGTTGGCGACCCGGTAGGTGCGCAAGAGGATGATGGGGCGGGCGAAGAAAGTCAAAACCTGGCGGATATAGGTAAATAATGGGTTTACGTCAAGTGTAATGTGAGATTTTGCTGTCTGTGCCTCGGGCGGGGCTGGGATAACGGTCACAAGTATCTCCTTCCAGGGATGATGGGTATTCTAGCATTGGTTGAACGGCACGTCAAAGTTCAGTTTATGCACCTGGCTCGACTGTAATGGCAAAGTCTCGACAAGCGCAGCCTGGATGGCTTGATCGGCCAGTGTGGGCGACAGGCCGATCAAGTGGCTTGGACACGCGCAGTCGGACGAGCCAAAGCGAGGGATGGGCCTGTACGCGCCGGGCAGACGGTCGATTGCACACGCCCAGGCACATTCCAGCCGAATGGGAGATTCGACGTACAATACATAAGCGAGCGTGCCTTGTTGCAACAAATAGTCGATGTGCCAGTGCAGGCGTTTATCCTGTCGTTTGTGGCGCGACAGCCGCGCTGCGAGGCCGCCAGGCCCCATTGCACTGCCAATATAGGCATATCGTCCAGCATCGAGGTCGAATGTGCCCAATTTGCCTGCTTGAATGCGCGTCTGCCGATCCAGTCGAACGATCAGCAAGTAGGTGCCTTTGTCGGTTGGCTGACGGATGTACATAGGGCGAATTCTAGCATGAGCGCGGTGTGCAGTCAAAACGCACCCGTTTTTGACATCTTGGTTGGGCTATGATATGCTTGTGGTATCAAAGATCGGGTGCTCTTTTGAGGGCGGTTTGATGGAGCGAGACGAGACAACTCTATCGCAGATAAAGACCGAGTTGACTGAACTCGGGCAAAGACTGGCGCAGGCAGAGCAAAAAGCGCTAGAAATGCGCCGTGTCGAGAATGCGTGGCTACTCGAATCGGAGCGTGAGCAGCGGCAACTTGCCGAAGCGATGCATCAGGTGGGCCTTACCCTGGGATCGACTCTGGACCCAGATGCGGTTCTGGACCAGTTATTGGAGCAGATGGCCTCGGTTATTCCCTATGATACGGCGTGTGTGATGTTGATCGAGCGCGGGCGCGCCTTTGTCACGCGCACTCGCGGATTTGAGCAATTTGATCCCGAATTCAGACAACAGCTTGCTCATCTAGAATTTCAGTTGGACCAAGCAGTCAATCTGCGATACATCGTTGAAACAGGAAATCCTTTTATCATGACCGATACCTGGGCCGAGCCAACCTGGATTCGCTTTCCGGGTCTGGAGCATATTCGCTCCTGGATCGGTGCGCCGATTGTGGTGCAAGGACAGATTGTTGGCGTGCTCTCGTTGGACAGCACCAGGCTTGGCTTTTACCAGTCATCTCATCTGCGCCTGTTAGCCTCTTTTGCGGCCCAGGCCGCGCTCGCGCTGCAAAATGCGCGTCTGTTTGAAGCCGAAGCGCGCCGTCGGCAGGAGGTGGAGACACTGTGGTCTGCGGCTCAAGTGTTGAGTAATGCGCTCGAATTGCGCGAGGTATTCGATCTGATCCTTCAAGAACTGGAAAAAGTGGTGCCCTATGACAGTGCATCGGTTCAGCAGCTTGAGGGATCGTATTCCAGGATCATCGGCGGGCGCGGGTTTCCCAATCCGGAGCAGATCATCGGTCTCAAGTTTGACATTACCGGGACGGACAATCCGAACCGTGATGTCGTCCTTCTCAAGTCGCCGCTTATCCTCGATGATGCATCTGCCAAATATGCCGAGTTTCGTCGCGATCCGCACGTCCCTGCGCAGATTCACTCCTGGCTGGGGGTGCCGCTCCTCTTTGGCGATCGCCTGATCGGGATGCTGTCCCTGGACAAGCGTGAGGCAGGATTTTATACCGAGGCGCACGCTCGCTTGGCGACAGCGTTTGCCGCTCAGGCGGCCGTCGCCATCGAGAATGCTCGTTTGTTTGAGGCCGAGCGCAAGCAGCTTGCCCTGGCACAGACGCTTCAGCAGGTCGGCGCACTGTTGACCACCCGGTTGACGCTGGAGCAGGTCTTTGAGCGCATTTTCGATCTGCTGGCTCGGGTAATCGACTATGACACCGTGGCCATCCATTCGGTTGGTGACGATGGCAGACTCTATCTGGGAGCCGCGCGCGGATTTCCTGATCGTGCAGTTGTAAAAGCATTCGTTGATATTTACGGACAGGAGATGATCCGCGAGGATTGGATTTATGGCGGTGTGCTTGTCATTTCAGACACAGAAGCGGCCGATCGCTGGATTCATGTGCCTGGGCTTGAGCACATTCGCTCCTGGATTGGCGCGGCAATGTTTGTACGCGATCACTTGGTGGGCATCTTGAACGTAGACAGCAAGACGCCAAATGCCTACGATCAAGCGGCTGGCGTAACGGTGGCGGCATTTGCCAATCAGGCGGCGATCGCGATCGAAAACTCTAGCCTCTATGCGCAGGCGCAGCGTGAGATCGAGGAGCGGATGCGTGTTGAGGCGTCGCTGCGTCAGAGCCAGGAAGCGCTATGCGCTTCGGAAGCGCAGTATCGAACCACACTGGATGCCATCCGCGACATCATTCACGTCGTCGACGCCGATTTGCGAATTGTGCTGGCAAACAAGGAATTGGCGCGCTGGCGGCAAATGTGGGGGATTGATGTGACCGCTGTCGGCCAGGATTTGTTTCAAGTCTTTCCGTTCTTGCCGGAACGGGTTCGCCAGGAGTATCTCCAGATCTTTGAGCAGGGCCAACTTCTTGCCACTGAAGAGGCAACGATAGTTAGCGATGAGGTGCGCTACACTGAAACGCTAAAAATTCCTATCTTTGAAGGGGCCCAAGTTGTGCGCGTCGCGACCGTTGTTCGCGATGTAACCGAACGCAAGCGACTTGAAGCGCAGTTTCGTCAGGCGCAAAAGATGGAAATATTTGGCCGGCTGGCCGGCGGTGTGGCACACGATTTCAACAATATGCTGACGGCCATTATGGGTTACAGCGAATTGGTGCTCGACGGATTAAGCGAAAGCGATCCCAGTTTTGACGAATTGAGCGAGATCAGGCGCGTGTCAGAGCGCGCCGCCGAGCTGACCAAGCAGCTTCTCGTTTTCAGCCGCAAGCAGGATGTCGAATCCCGGACGGTCGCCGTCAACGATATAGTCGCCAACGTAGAGCGGATGCTGCTCCGTCTGATCGGTGAGGACGTTGGACTGACGACTGACTTGGAGCCTCAAGCCGGATACATCGAGGCCGATCAGGGGCAGATCGAGCAGGTCTTGCTCAACTTGGCTGTGAATGCCCGAGATGCGATGCCCCAAGGCGGCCGGCTGTCCATTCGGACCGAAAACATCGAGCTGGATCGCGCCTATACCAGCCGCCATGTGAACGTTCCGCCTGGGAGTTATATTCTGATTTTGGTCAGTGACACCGGCATCGGGATGAGTGAAGAGGTTCAGCGCCGGTTGTTTGAACCCTTTTTCACTACCAAAGAGCCGGGCAAAGGTACTGGTTTGGGGTTGGCGACGGTGTACTGGATCGTCCAGCAGCATAGTGGGCACGTCGACGTCAAGAGTAGTCTGGGTAAGGGCACCACTTTTTATCTTTATTTCCCGCGCGTGCAGCCGTCAGCGTTGATACGACCGGAGACCTTGGGAGAATTAGTTGAGCCGGGAACGGAAACGATTTTGCTGGTTGAAGACGAAGAGTTGGTTCGCAATCTGGCCAAGCGCATCTTGCTGCACAGCGGGTATCACGTGCTGGCGGCTCGTAATGGCTATGAAGCCATTGATCTTGCTCATACTTATTCAGAACATATCGATCTTTTGCTAACCGATGTAGTGATGCCCGGCATGAGTGGCCGCGAGTTGGCGGAGCAAATCCTTACCCTGTGCCCCGAGATCAAGGTGCTTTACATGTCCGGTCATACTGACGATGCGATCATTCATCATGGCGTGCAGCGTTCCGAGCTTGCCTTTTTGCAAAAGCCCTTTTCTTTGCACTCGCTGGCTGCCAGGGTGCATGAGGTGCTTTCGTCCACGCAATAACAAACCCGTCGCTCGAGCGACGGGTTTGTTCTCTCTTTTTCACCCGATTATTGCTTATAACACAGCACCGGTTTGCGCGCGGCCTGCACTTCGTCGAGCCGCCGTACGGGAGTGCCGTGCGGCGCTTTGTGCAGCAGATCAGGGTTGGTCTGAGCTTCCTCGGCGATGCGTTTCATATCTTCCACAAACTGATCGAGCGTGCGTTTGCTCTCCGTTTCGGTCGGCTCGATCATCATCGCCTCAGGCACGATCAACGGGAAATAGATCGTCGGCGGGTGAGCGTGCCCGTAATCCATCAGCCGCTTGGCGATGTCGATCGTGTGCACCGCGCCGTGCGGGCCTTGCAGCACAAACTCGTGCATACAGATGCGATCTATGGCCAGCGGCCAGACCTCTTGCAACTTGACCCGCAGATAATTGGCGTTGAGCACCGCCATCTCGCTGACTTCACGCAATCCTGCTGCCCCCAGTGATGTGATGTAGGTGTAGGCACGCACCAGTACCCCAAAGTTGCCGTAAAAAGCGCGCATACGTCCCACCGATCGTGGGGGATCGGACCACTTGAAGGTGTCACCTTCTTTTTCGACGATAGGCCCGGGCAAAAAGTCGGCCAGTTGTCTTGAAACGCCGACCGGGCCTGCACCAGGACCGCCGCCGCCATGCGGGGTTGAAAAGGTCTTGTGCAGGTTAAAGTGCATTACATCAAAACCCAGCGTGGCTGGTTGGGCGATGCCCAACAGTGCATTAAAGTTGGCCCCGTCGCCGTACATCAACCCGCCGCAGTCGTGGATCAGGTCGCAAACCTCGAGCACGTGTTCATCAAACAGGCCAAGTGTATTGGGGTTGGTGAGCATCATTCCTGCTATCCGGTCGTTGCAGTGCGTCTGGAGGTCTTGCAGATCGACGTTGCCGCGCGCATCCGACTTGATCTCCTGAACGCGGTAGCCGCACATTGCCGTCGACGCAGGGTTGGTGCCGTGCGCCGAGTCGGGGATGAGGATAATGTCACGGCATGCGTCGCCATTGGCCAGGTGACAGGCACGCATTGCCAGCACACCGGCAAATTCGCCGTGCGCACCTGCCGCAGGCTGCAAGGTGATCGCCGCGAACCCGCTCAATGCCTTGAGCGCCTCTTGCAGTTTGTACAGCAGTTCCAGGCTGCCCTGAACCGTCTCTTGGGGCTGGTAGGGATGGGTCTGAGCAAAGCCAGGCAGCCGCGCCGTGTCCTCGTTGATTTTGGGATTGTATTTCATCGTACACGAGCCAAGTGGGTAAAAGCCCTTGTCGATGGCAAAGTTGAGTTGGCTCAGACGCACAAAGTGGCGCACGACATCGACCTCGGCCACTTCTGGCAAAACCAAGTCATCGCGCAACATCTCGACGGGCAGTTCGGCTGGAGGTACGTCAAGGTTGGGCAGCATACAGCCCTGCTGGCCGGGGCTGCTCAGTTCGAAAATCAAGGGTTCTGGGTCATTCATCGAACCACCTCCTGCAAGGCCTGTACCAGTGCCTCGAGCATTTGGCGAGTGTGTACTTCTGTCACGCAGACGAGCATCTGGTCGCCCATATCGGGATAAAAGCGGCTCAGAGCCAGCCCGCCGATGATGTTGTGTTTGAGCAAGGCGCGATTGATCTCTTGCGTCGGCTTGGGGCAGGCAATCACAAATTCGTTGAAAAAAGGTCCGGCTGTGACCAACCGGTAGCCGTCCAACCTGTCGATCTGATCCGCGAGGTAATGTGCTTTGTGATAACACAGTTCGGCTACTCGACGCAGGCCATTCCGTCCCAGGCTCGATATGTAAACGGCGGCAGCCAGCGCGCAGAGGGCTTGGTTGGTGCAAATATTCGATGTGGCACGCTCTCGTTTGATGTGCTGCTCGCGCGCCGAGAGGGTCAGCACAAAGCCGCGCTTGCCGTCTACGTCCACCGTCTCGCCGACCAGCCGCCCGGCCATTTTATGCACGTCCTTTTGGCGGCAGGCAAAATAGCCCAGGTACGGCCCGCCAAAGTTAAGTGCATTGCCCAGCGGCTGTGCCTCGCCAAGGGCAATGTCAGCCTCGTACGCGCCCGGCGGCTGGATCAACGCCAGGGCAATCGGGTCGCCGACGACAATGAGTAATGCTTTCTTGTCGTGCGTGACCTGGGCGAGGCCGCGCAATGCATCGATCGGAGCCAGTCGCCCGAAAAAGTCGGGGTTTTGCACGGCCACGCAAAAGGTGTCTTCGTCGATCGCTGCTTCCAGCGTGCGCAGGTTGCTAGCCGGATCGGTATCGCCGGTGATTTCGATCTCCATCCCTTGCGTGTACGTCCGCACGACTTGACGGTATTCGGGGTGGATGCCCGGCGCGAAGAGTGCCTTGCGACGCTTGCCGCGCAGCACGTTGTAGGCCATCAGCACGCCTTCAGCCAACGCGGTCGAGCCGTCATAGTGCGAGGCGTTGGCGACTTCCAGACCGGTCAGTTCGCAGATCATGCTTTGATATTCAAAGATCGCTTGCAGTGTGCCCTGGCTGATCTCCGGCTGATAGGGCGTGTAGGCAGTGTAAAACTCGCCGCGCAGCAGAGTGTGGTTCACCACACTGGGAATGTAGTGCTGGTAAGCACCTGCACCCAAAAATGAGACAGTGTGATCCAGGTCAGCATTTTTTTCGCCGAGCGCACGCAGCTCGCGCATCACCTCGAGTTCGGATTTGGGGGACTGAAGATCGATCTGGGGATAGCGGTGTGCCTGCGGCACGTCAATAAACAATTCGTCAAGGGACGAGACGCCGATTTCGGCCAGCATCTCGGCGCGCTCGTTCTCGGTCAAGGGGGCATAGCTCATAGATTGTTCTCCTTTGAACAAGCAATTGTTTCAAACATCAGAAACCAGGTTTTTTAAAAACCTGGTTTCCAGTTTCATGTATGCCTGCGTGTTACTCCGCTTCGCAAAGGGACTGATAGGCTTTGACGTCGAGCAGGTCTTTGATCTCGTCTGGCGCGATCAGCTTGATGCGGATCATCCACCCTTTGCCAAAAGGGTCATGGTTGATCAGTTCCGGCGTATCTTGCAGCGCTTCGTTGACGGCGATCACTTCGCCGCTGGCGGGAGTGTATAATTCGGACGCCGCTTTGACCGATTCTACAGAGCCAAATTCCTCGCCTTTTTCCAGCGCGTCCCCAACCTCGGGCAGTTCGACGTAAACGACATCGTTCAGCTCAGACTGAGCATAGTCGCTGATGCCGATGACAGCCTCGTCGCCCTTTACACGAATCCACTCGTGGCTTTCATTGTAATGGCAGTTGGGATCGTATTTCATTGTTGCATCCTCCTTGGGTAAATGTGTATAAATGGTGTTTGTGAGCATTATACCGCAAGCATAGAGTCGGTGCAAATGCTTTGGGTGAAGATACTTGGTGGGTGGAATACATCCGGCGGATGAAATACATCCGTACTAGGAAACCCTGGGCACGCGGGCCAGAATCTCCGATACAACCTCGTAATTGATCGTTCCCAATCGCCGCGCAACCTGTTCGACTGTAATCGTTTCCTCATCTTGCCGTCCAATCAGTACGACTTGATCACCCTGGCGCGCGCCAGAGATGTGGGTCACGTCGATCATGGTCTGATCCATACACACTCGCCCGACAATGGGTGCGCGCTGCCCGCGCACAAGGACGTAGCCCCAGTGGCTCGGTGCGCGGCGAAAGCCGTCGGCGTATCCGACCGGGATCACGGCAATGCGTTCCTCTCCATGTGTGCGGTAGGTGTTGCCGTAGCTGACATAGCTGCCCGGCGGCAGAGTCTTGACCTGGGCGATGCGCGTCTTGAAACTCAGTGCGGGGCGAAATCCGTCGGGCAGGGGGATCTCTGCGCTTGGGGCCAGCCCATATAGTGCGATGCCCAGGCGGACCAGGTTGAATCTTGCTTCGGGCACCGACAGGAGCGCCGCCGAGTTGGCGGCGTGGATCAGTTCGATGTGCGCTCCGACGCCTTGAATTTGCGCCAGTATGTCCTTGAACTGTTTCAGTTGGGCGTAGGTGTAGTTTTTTTCAGCCTCATCGGCGACGGAAAAGTGGGTGAATATCCCTTCGACGATCAGGTTGGGCATGGTGATTGCTTCTTTCATAAACGGCAGCACTTCGTCGGGCAGCAAGCCCAGGCGGCCCATTCCCGTGTCGACCTTGACATGCACGCGCGCGATCCGTCCGACTTCGCCGGCAGCGCGGCTGAACGAGCGCGCGGTGTCGAGGTCGAATACGGTGACGATGATCTGATTGAGCACTGCCTCGCGGGCCTGCCAGGCTGGCGTATATCCCAAAACGAGGATCGGCGCATCGATCCCCGTCTGGCGCAAGCCAACTCCTTCGCCCAGGCAAGCCACACCGAGCATCGCTGCCCCGTTGTTGATCGCCGTGCGCGCGATGCGCGTCGCACCATGCCCATAACCATCGGCTTTGAGCACCACCATCACTCCCACGCCAGTGCCGACGATTTGACGCACCTGCCGCAGGTTGTTGGCGACGGCTTCCAGATCTACTTCGAGCCAGGTGGGCCGCTCGGGCAGCGACAACTGCACTGAACGGAATGCGGGTTCTTGTCGCACAAGCAAAGCAGTCGCGCGTTCGGGCTGGGCCATCAACCCGCGCGCGATCTCTTCCATCCGCTCCTGCCGCGCGCCTTTAAGTAAGACGGCACATTGTGCATCGAGTTGAGGACGTAGATAGCGTACCACTTCCTCGTTAGTATAAGTGACGAATAGGTGCGATTCGGGCATCCCTGCGTCAAGGGCAGCGCTGCGCAGCACTTGCGCCGCTTCGCCTTTGAGCACGAGCAGGTCGGCGACCTGGGCCGCGCGCTGTCCAACCTCTTGGTAAATTGATGCCTGATGGTGGCCCAGCTGGCGCAGACCGCCCAGCACGACGATGCGCTTGCGATCTGGCAAGTGGTCGATCAGCGCGTCGAGCGCGGCCAGCGTGCAGTCTGCTCCGGCATCATAGGTGTCGTCGAGTAATGTTGCGTCATGGATTCCATTGAGTGGGTGCAGGCGACCAGGCATCGGTTCGAGCGATTGCAGAGACCGGACAGCTTCGGAGATCGGCACGCCGTGCGCCTGCCCAACGACAATGGCTGCCAGTGCCGCATAGATGTGATGCCGCCCGAACAGGCCGAGCGAGACCCGTTGTTCTATTTGCCCGGCGCGCAGAGTAAATTTGATGCCATTTTTCGTATAGACAACATCCTGAGCTGCAAAATTGGCGCGCAGATCAAAGCCAAAGCCGACTGCCGGCGCCTGGGTTCGCGCACGCATCGACCACACGCGCGCGTCGTCGCGGTTGAGCACAGCCAGCCCATCGGCGGGCAGGGCAGCGATCAACGTCTCTTTTTCGCCCGCGATGGCGTCGAGCGACCCCATCGGCTCAATGTGCGCACGGTTAATCGATGTGACCACGCCAATGCGCGGGTGGGTCAGTTCGGCCTGCGCGCGGATTTCGCCCAATGCATCGGCGGCCAGTTCGAGCACGGCCAGGTGGTGTTCGGCAGAGAGTTGGCCCAAGGCAATCGGCAGACCGTAAGGCCCGCTATAGCTGCCATAGGTCTTGAACACCGAAAACCGCGTGCTCAAGACAGCGGCGATGGCTTCTTTGGCGATCGTCTTGCCACTGGAGCCGGTGATGGCGATCACCGGGGTGGCATATTTGTGCAAGATGATGCGCGCCCATCGCAAAAGAGTTTGCCGCGTATCGTCGACCAACAGGTAAGTGACGTTGGGCGACAGATTGGGCGGAAGTTGCTGGCAGAGCACGCCCGCCGCACCCTTGTAGATGGCGTCAAGGATATAGTCGTGCCCGTCGCCGGTGTCGCTTTTGACCGCCAGAAAGAGTTGTCCCGGTTCGAGCTGCCGTGAGTCGAAGGCCAGATCGGTGAATTGGCGGACGTGCGCTGTGCCATGCAGTTGCCCACCCGCAGCAAGAAAATCATCAAGATAGATCATGGTCGTTTACCTCGGCGCTGATTGTACAGCCTTTTAGGTGCGAGGGCAAACAAAAACACCCCGCTTCGACGGGGTGTGAGTTTTGGTACAAACGACTTAGAATCGCGGCGGGCGGCGGTGTCGCCCTGCGATGAACTGCCCATAGGCTAACCCACCGAGGATGAGCGGTACAAAGACGAGCATAGCACCCCAAAAAGAAGATGAGGCGACGGAAAGCAGGACGACGACGGCAACGACGGCTGAGATGGTCATAACCGGGATCGCCATTTGGGCCAGCGGCGCGAGTGGTTTGGCCTCCGGCGGCGTCGGTGGCGTCGATTGGGTCGCTGGCTGTTGGTTGGTCGCCCGCTTGGCGGTCTGCTTGGGCTGCGATGATCCAAAGCGATATTGTCTTTGCTCTGTTTGATGTGCCCGGTGCGGCGGCATGCCCGGTGAGGCCGGTTGGGTCGTCTGCTGTGGCGTGCGGGGAGTGGCCGTTCGCGTCTGTTGTTTGACCTTGAATACGCGTGCCTGGAGGTCGCGCTGCATCTCACCGACATTTTGATAACGATTTTCTGGACGGATGGCCATCGCTCTGCGTACAAAGGCCACTATCCAGGTCGATATCTTGGGGTTCAACTCGCGCATATCGGGCTGGGTGTCTGGCCTGAGGATACGCTGCGATACGGGCTGCGGCGAGTGTCCGGTGAGCAGGTGATACATCGTTGCGCCGAGTGCATAGATGTCACTGCGCTCGTCAGTGTGGCCCATGCTGGGGTCGTATTGCTCTAGCGGGGTGTATTCGGGCGTGCCCAGCCCGTGTACGATGGTGGCTGTGCGCGGGTTGTGCGGATCGACAATTTTTACCAGCCCAAAGTCGACTAACATCACCCGCCCTTCAGGGGTGAGCACGATGTTAGCCGGTTTGATGTCGCGGTGGACGACATTCTGGCTGTGACAGTAACTCAGCGCGTCGAGGATTTGCTCCAGCCAGGTGTACATCAGGGCTTCAGTGGGCCGTTTCTTGCTTTTCAAGATATCGGCCAGACTTTCGCCTTCGATGTAATCCATGACCAGGTAATCATTTTCGTCGATGCTGAAATAGTCGTTGACATGGGGCAGGTTTTTATGGCGCAACTGCATCAGCGCCTTGGCTTCGCGTTCGAATTGCTTGCGCGCGGCGATCAATTTGGCTTCATCAGCCAGAGGGTCAGAGTAAAGTTCTTTGATCGCCCGCGGCCGGTCGAGCCAGGTGTCCTGGGCCAGATAAACGGTGCCCATCCCGCCTTCGCCGAGAATGGACTGAATGCGGTATCGTCCTTTGAGAATTTGCCCGATTTCTACAGACATAAATGCTTTCCGGTGAGTGTGATTGCGCTAACCCGAGGCAGCCCAAGTTTCTATTGCGCGGCTTGCCCACAGACCGGGCAAAAGCGTGACGAGACGCCCATCTCTGCGCCGCAAGAAGCGCAATATTTCTTGGCCGATTGTACCTTTGTGCCGGGTCTTTTCAGCTTGGCACCACAACCAGGACAAAAGTCGGCCTCGTTAGGCAGAATGGTTTTGCACTTGGGGCAGCGCAACCGTGTGACTACTTGAGGTTGTGGCGTTGGTGGGGTTGCTTGGACGGGTTGCTTGAGTCGTTCACCGCATTTGGGACAGAATTCGTCAGCTTCCGAGACCTTGGTCTGGCAGCGCGGGCAGTCGACAATTTTGGGCCGCGGCGTTGACGCTACTTTCAGTTCGGTCAGTTCGGCCTTTTTCTGCTCGCTTTCGGACCGGATCTCGTTGATTCGCTCACAGAGGCGCGACAGTTCAGGGTAAGTGATCTTGCCTGCGTCATAGAGAGAAAGGGTTTGCAAGCCCAGCGCCTCGGTCAATTGTTTCATTTCGTTTTGCAGCGATCTAAGCTGTCCTTCGTATTGGGTGATCCTGCGCTTGTGTTCCAGCTCATTCAACTGCGTCTTGATGCCTTCGAAGGCAGATTTGATCTGCCCCTTCTGGTCGATCCCCGAGATGACCTGGCTTGCGCCTTGTTTTATGGAATCCAAGAGTTCAGACATCTTTCAACTCCGTTGTGATATGAAATGGGGTTTATCCCTTGACTAAAAGCACAGCCACTTCCTAAACCGAATAAATTGGAACTGAACAGGATTGTGCCCTGCACCAAAAAAGCAAGGACTTGTGGTGGTCAGGCTCTATACGGAACGTGGCTTGAATTTGTTTCTCTTATTATACCATGATTTTTCGTTGCCAGGTTGTCTGATGCATCCAAGTTTAACAAAACAAGACCCGGTAATCTTGCTGCCAGGTCTTGGGAACGATATCCAGCTATGCTCAATTAGCAGGTTTCAGGATGGGGGCGATCCACTGGATGCGAAAGTGGGTCCAATCGACGCTTTCGGCGCCCAAAACGGCAATGCGTTGTTTGTCCTCATACTTGCCTCGCGGCGGAGTCAGGTAGATAGTCCAATCATATTTGTGGTTGGTCACATAGGCCACTGTATTGCTGTCCGGCGACCAGATGGGCATCGAATCGGTCGAGATATTGCGGGTGATCTGCCAGACGTATCCATTGATGTCTACGGCGTACAAGTTAAAGCTGATCTTGCCGATGTCAGACATATAGACGATCAATTTGCCATCTGGCGACCAGGTGGGTGCCAAGTCTTGAGACGAAGCGGTGAGTTGGGCCAGTTTGTCGATCGCCGGATCATACAGATAGATACCACAGTGATTTTCACCCTGACAGGTCGTCATCGCCAACAGGCCAGTCGGTCCCCAGTTGGGCCATTGGCCTTGGCGGATCAGTTTAGGTGCGGCCTGCGTGTTGAGATTGAAAATATAGATGTACCACTCTTCTTTATCGACATCATACGCCGTGTAAGCGATCTGACTGCCATCGGGCGACCAGGTTGGATATTGCGCCTCTGCATTGGTGGTGATGGTGATTGACCCATCGGCAAAAAGCGCCAACGTCGCCGTCGACACGCCGGTGTCGGTCAATGGGGCAGTGATGCTAAGGGCAATGCCAGTAGAGATCGTGCTCATTGCGTACAAGCCGGGGCGCTCTGGATCGGTGGAACGATAGGCCAGCAATTGCCCGTCTGGCGTCAGGGCCGGCTGATCGGCCTGTTCGATCCATATGTGCATCGCATCTTGTTGTGCGCCCTGAAAGCAAATGTTCGATGTGTCAGCGCGATAATCATAGCAGGAAGCGATGATCGTACCCAAGGGTACCTTGACCCAGAAGGGCCAATCGCCGGGAATGGCCGGTGTTTCTTGGGGTGAGGGTGGCGAGCTTTCACACAGACGACGGTTTCGGTCTTCCAGGTCGATGATCTGCTCGATGCGGCGTACTTGATGCTCCTGTTCACTGATTTCTTTGTCATTGGTGTTGATGTCGATGGCTTGCTCGTAGAGTTCAGCAGCACTGCACCAGCGCTGTTGATCTTGCATCAATTCGGCCTGCGCGATGCAGGCAGTGTACAGCCGGTTGTCAATGTCTTTGTATTCGGTATTCTGGATATAGATCGTAGTCAAGTTCTTGATCACGCGCTCCCAGTCGATCTCCCACACGCCCAGAGCGCGTAGATAGAGGTCGGTCCAACGGCGCTGGTCCTCGATTTCCTGGACGCGCGGGCGCAGCTGCAACGCCGCGTCATAGTGCGAGATGGCATCTTCCAGCGCGTCTTCGGCGTCTAGGGCCTGCGCATATTGATAATGGCTTTCAAACAGCATGTCGATCACGGTCTCGGTCTTGAAGGTGCTGTCGAGTTCGCGGATTTGGGTCAGTTTTGAGATGGCGTCTTCCCATTCCTGGTTTTGATAATGTGCTTCCGCTTCCTTGAACAGCACTTCAGCCGCTGGAACGATGATTACTTGGGCTGTCGGTGTGAGGGTAGGCGACGGTGTAACCGTCGCTACAGGTTCGTCCGTCGGCGTGGGCGAAGGGGTGACTGTTTGCTTTTGCTGCGCCATTTGCAGATAATCATTCGCTTCCGGGTAATCGGCCACCAAACGCAGCGCTTCTTCCAGTTCGGCCTCGGCCATTTCATATTGGCCGACCTGGAGCCAGACCATGCCCCGATTAAAGTGGATGTCGGCCTGGTGCTGTTTGCGGGCCAGTTGCTCGGCGGCACCGTCGCTGAAGCCGCGCAGGGCCATAGCGAGAATGCCAAAACAAAGGACGACCAGCAGGAGCAGCAGGGGCAGCAACCAGCGTCGAAAAAAGGCTTTGCGCCGCGCGCGGCGCAGCGATTTAGCATCGACATTGATGTCGAGCCGGGTGCCACAGTGCGGACAGTAGGTCAAGTCGGGCACGTTTTGGCCGCAGTTTGAACAGATGATGGGTTGTTTTTTCATGGTGGGCGGTATTATATGCCGGTTTGGGGTTTCTGTCCAATCATATCTGGGTCATTTGTTATGGCGTCTGAAAAGTGGCATCGGCAGGCATGCCCGGCTTGAGCAGGCCTTTGTCGTTGGGCAGCCGGATTTCGACGGCGTAAAAGGTGTTTTGGCGTTCTTCCTGGGTGGCGACGTTGCGCGGCGTGTACTCGGCCTCGTCGCCGACGCGTGAGACGTGCCCGGTAAAGATGCGCCCCGGAAAACTATCGACCGAGACACACGCCTCCTGGCCCAACCGGATGTGTCCGATCTGGTTGACCGGTACGTACACAACCAGGATCAATTGGCTCAGGTCGGCGACGGTGAGGATGGTCGCCGCCGGGGCGGCAAGCTCGCCTGCCTGCAAACTCTGGTCGATCACCACGCCGTCGATGGGACTGATCAGGGTGAATTTGGCCTGCTGGACGCGGATGGCCGCGGCCTGGGTCGCTTGCAGGCACACCATGTGCTCGGCGACGGCGATTTCTTCTGCTGCCGGCCCGGCCAGCAGGTCATCGAGTTGGGCCTGGACGACGGTCACGCTCGCTTCGGCAACTTGGTATTGGCCTTGCGCCAGGTTAGCCTGGACGATCAGCCCCAGCGGCCAGCGGCGGATGGCCTGCAGCTGGTCGAGCAGCGTTTGTGCCGTTGCCAGGTCGATCTGGGCGGCGGCCCGTTTTTCTTCGGCGGCGCGCACCTGCCAGTCGGCGGCCTCGCGCTCGGCGCTGCCCTCGCGTTTCTGGTCGCGGATCAGCTTTTGTTTGGCCAGTTCGGCCTCAGCCAGTACGACGCCCTGCTCGGCGAGGTTGATCTGGGTTTGCGCGTCGATGATCTGCGCGTCGAGGTCCTGCGGGTTGCGCAGCGCGGCCAGGGCATTGTTCCACGCCGTTTGCGCGCCGTCGCGCTGGGCCTGGGCCAGGGCGAGCAGCGCTTCCTGGGCGGCGACCGCTTCGACGCGCGGGCCGGCCTTGGTCACGGCCAGGTTGGCCTGCGCGGTGGCAACGGCGGCCTCGGCTTCCAGCAGTTTGCTGAGCAAGGGGGTGTCGTCCAGGCGAACCAGCACGTCGCCCTGGCGGATCGGATCGCCTTTGTGCACCTCGACCGCGGTGATCCGTCCGCCCAACTCGGCGGCGATGCGGATCAGGTCGGCCTGGATCGTGCCGGAGGCAGTCAGAGAGGCATCATCGTCGCCAGCCAGTCGTTTGATCGTTTTCTGGACGAGTTGATCGAGCGATGTGATGTTTTCGCCACTGCCAAATGCCCGGCAGCCAGCAACCACGACGATGATGACAATGATGGCCACGATGACAAATATGACTAGAAATCGTTTTTTGTTCATAGACTCATCCTATCCCGAATAAATCAGAACTGAACGGAGCTTGGCCGCCCGGAAAGATCCTTGCGCAAAAAATAACGATCTTGGGATAGGCCCTGTCAATTCCCCAACACGACGTCGGCAGGCATGCCGGGTTTGAGCGCACCGTCGGGATTGTCGAGGTGGATTTCGACGCCAAAGACCAGGTTAGCCCGCTCCTCCTGGGTGGCAACGTTGCGCGGCGTGAACTGGGCGGTGTCGGCAATGTGGGCGACGATGCCCGCGAACGTCTGTCCGGCGAAACTGTCCACGGAGATCTGCGCCGGGTCGCCCAACTTGATCAACCCGATCTGGGTGGCGGGCAGGTAGACAGTCAACTGCATCTGGTACAGGTCGGCAAGTGTGATCAGGGTTGCGCCCTGGGCAGCGATCTCGCCTGGATGGGCGGTCAGGGCCACGACGATGCCATCGACGGGGGCGGTGAGCGTCATTTGCGCGCGCTGCGTTTGCAGTGCGGTGAGCGCAGCGCGCGCCTGGGCGACCTGTGCTTCCAGCGCGGCGATCTGTTCCCGGCTGGCTCCGGCTTTCAGCCCACTGACCTGGGCCTGGGCGGCCAGCACTTGCGCGTTGGCCTGGGCCAGTGCAGCGGCGGCCTGGTCGGCCTGGGACAGCAGCGTTTGCGGGTTGTTCAGTTGGGCGACAAGCTGTTCGAGCGCGGCCTGCGCGCCTTCTTTTTGCGCAGCCGCCGCGTTGACGCCCACCCAGGCCTGCCACCACAGGTTGGGGGCCAGGTGCGCCTCAAAGGGCACGTTGACGTCGACCGTTACCCAGCGATAGAGCCGGAATGTCCCGCTTTGCACCTCGATCTCGATGTCGCCGAAAGTGTAGACGCCGTCGGCGGGGACGTTGGGCAGTTGTTCGCGCACCTCAGGAGGGAGGCGGTCGATGATCTCTTGCCATGAGCCTTCGGCGACCAATACGCGGAATTGCTTGGAACCGGGGCCGCCTATCTCGTTGAGCGCCTCCATCGCTTTTTCAAAGCCTTCCTTGCCGACTTGCGCGGCGTCTTTGTAGGCCAATGCCTGGGCCAGCTTGTGCTCCAGGCTCGCTATCTGCGTCTCGGCCACGGCGACGTACAGGCGCAATTCTTGTGGGTTGCGCGCAAGCAACAGCGTGTCGGTGACGGCCTGCGCGGCGGCGAGCCGGCCGGCCTCGGCCTGGGCCAACTGGGCTTCGGCGATGGCAATCTGTCCCGGCCGCACGCCGGCCCGGGCCTGGGCCAGCGCAGCCTCGGCCAGATCGATGGCGGCCTGGGCGACGGCGACCTGCGTGTCGATGGTGCTGGTGTCCAGTTGAACGAGCACCTCGCCGGCCCGCACGACTGCGCCTTCTTGAACCGGAATGTCCCGGATCAGCCCGCCGTATTCGCTGGCGATCAGCACCGTTTCGGCGCGCATGAGGCCGGAGGTTGTGATCCGGGTTTGGCCCGTCCCGATTTGCGCCCGGGCCGGCGGGGTGAACAAGGGTATGGCCATGCAAAGGGCGAAGAGCAGCGTGGCTGTCAAAATGGACAGTGTCCGGCGTAGAGGAGGAAGTGGGTTGCGTGCTGCGTACTGTGTATTGTGTATTGCGTCGTTCTGGTCTTGACGTTTGATGCTTGACGTTTTTTCGTCCAGCAGCCGCATGCGATCCAGGCAGTCCTGCCGCCTGGGGCCATCTACGGTGCGGCTCAGCCAGTACCAGGCGGTGGCGTTAGCCGGGTCGCTGCGCACGGCCTGGGCAAAGCAAGCACGCGCAGGCGCGATTTGCTTGTCGCGTAGCAGGCGGACGCCCCGGGCGATTGTGGGCGTAAATTCGGGATTGTCTTTGGTTAGTTTCTTTTTTGCAGATTGTGTCACATTCATTCTTCTCTCGCTTTCACCGATGAAATGAATACGTCTTCCAGTGTCGGGGCGATCCACTCGATGTGGTTGACCTGGATGTCCTCTTGGGCCAGCAGCGCTGCTACCGGCTCGCGAAACGTCTGGGCGTCAGGGACGACGGCGTGAATCTGCGCACCATAGAGGGCGATCTCGTCAAAGGGGATGCGTCCCTGCCGTCCGACCTCGCGCAGCACGCGGACGGCGCGCTCACTGTCGACACAGTCGATCTCGAGGACGTGGCCGCGCATCTGGGTCCGCTTGAGCTGGTCAGGGGTGTCCAGGGCAATCAGTTTGCCCTCGCTCAAAAAGCCGACGCGCTGGCACAGTTCGGCCTCGTCCATATAGTGGGTGGTAACCAGCACGGTGACGCCTTTTTTGGCCATTGCATAGATCAATCCCCAAAACTCGCGGCGGCTGATCGGATCGACACCGGCGGTGGGTTCGTCGAGGAATACCACCTGCGGCCGATGGACGATGGCGCAGCCGAGGGCCAGGCGCTGCTTCCAGCCGCCGGAGAGGTTGGCGGTCAGCTCGCGCTCGCGGCCCTTGAGGCCGGCCATTTCAATGATCTCGTCTTGCCGCTCGCGCAGTTCTCGACGGCCCAGCCCGTAGGCTTGGCCGTAAAAGCGGATGTTTTCGCCCGCGGTCAGGTCTTTGTAGAGGGTGAACAACTGCGACATGTACCCAACCTTGGCTTGCATTGCTTTGGCTTCTTTGGCCGGATTGAAGCCAAGGACGTGCGCCCAGCCGCCGCTGGGTTTGATCAGCCCCAACAGCATGCGGATCGTCGTGGTTTTGCCCGCGCCGTTTGGCCCCAGCCAACCATACACCTCGCCGCGATTGACGTCAAAGGTGACATGGTCGACGGCGACAAAGCGGCCAAAGGTTTTGGTTAAATCTTGAACTTGAATTGGATATTGATAGTCACTCATTTGTTTCATGATGCGTGAAACGTGAAACGTCAAACGTGAGGATTAGAAAGACTCGGTCCTCTTTGTTATTCTTCACGTTTCACGCCTTACGTTTGACGTTTCACTCTGCTTTTGCCGGCGAATCAACGAAATAAATGCCTCTTCCATCCGCGCTTCGATCTCGCGCATGCCCCGGCATGCGATGCCCTGTGCGCTCAGTGCGGCCTCGATCTCGGCCCGGCGCTGCGCCGGTTGATCGACAAAGACGTGCAGCATCTGGCCGTAGGTCTGCACTTCGAGCACGCCGTCGAGCGCGGCGATGAGTTGTGATGCCGGGACGAAATGAGAAGGCGTAAATTCGAGTAGCTGTCCCGGCACCATTTTCTTGATTGTCTCCGGCGATCCTTGGGCGATAAAGTGGCCTTCGTACATCAGGCCGACGCAGGTGCAACGCTCGGCTTCGTCCATATAAGGGGTGCAGACCAGGATGGTCAGGCCCCGTTCAGCGCGCAGGTTGCCGAGCAAGGCCCAAAACTCGCGCCGGCTGACCGGGTCGACGCCCAGGGTAGGCTCGTCGAGCATCACCACCTCCGGCTGGTGGACAAGGCTGCACGCCAGGGCCAGTTTCTTTTTCATCCCGCCGGAAAGCCGCCCGGCGAGTCGTTTGGTAAAGCGACCCAACCCGGCGAATTCGAGCAGCTCGGGGATACGCCGCTTTTGCTCGCGCGCGTCGACGCCGTGCAGGCTGGCGAAAAAGGCCATGTTTTCGGCCACGGTCATATCCGGCGGCAGGGCAAAGGTCTGCGCGATATAGCCGACCCGCTCGCGGATGCGATAGGTGTCGCGCATCGAATCAAAGCCGAGCATGCGGCTTTCGCCGCCGCTGCGCTTGAGCAGTCCCAAAATCACCCGCGTCGTCGTCGTCTTGCCCGCGCCGTCCGGCCCGATCAGGCCATAGGTTTCGCCCTGCCGCACCTGGAGCGTGATCCCGTTGATGGCATGGACCGTGCCGGTGGCGGTTTTGAACCATTTGGTCAGGTTGTTGGTTTGAATCGTGATGTCAGTCATAGTAAATGGCGAATAGCAAATGGCAAATGTACTACGGTTCAGATAAAGGATGCGAGTAGACATGACGGCATATCATGCGTTTTTATTTCGCAATGTCCGATCAAGGTCGTTTTTATGGTGTTGGGCCACAGTTGCAATTTGCGCTTTCTAATCCAGCCGCTTTTTGAACGTGATCGCCGCCAGGAACAGCACGAGGGCCGTGTAAAAGGTCAGCGCCAGCACGTCGCTCCATAAAAAGGTCAGGCCGATGCCTTTGGTGACGATCCCGCGCGCGATGCGGATAAAGTAGGTCAGCGGGATCAGGTTGCCGATCCACTGGATCACCAGCGGCATCGGGCTGCGCGGATAGATAAAGCCGGTCAGCAGTTGGCTGAACATCATCAGCAATGATGTCAGTTGCTGGGCCTCCTTTTGCGTCTTGGCGATGGTCGAGATGAGCAGCCCCAACCCCAGCCCGGAGGCGATAAAGATCAGCGACAGCCAGGCCAGCAGCCAGGCGTTGCCGCGAAAGGGCACGCCGAACCAGTACACGCCAACCACGGTGATCACGGCCTGGTCGAACACCACCAGCAGCACGTTGGGGGCCAGCTTGCCGATCACCAGTTCGATCGGCCGGATCGGCGTGACCAGGATTTGTTCGATGGTGCCCGATTCGTACTCGTGGACCACCGATTGGGCGGTGATGTTGACCGCCAGCACTTGCAGCAGCATGGCGATCAGCCCCGGCATTGTAAAAACCAGATCGCTCAGGTTCGGATTATAGAGCACCCGCGTCGAGGCGCGGATCGGCGACGTTTCCAGCTTGCCGCCCATGCGGTTGACCTTTTGTGCGACCAATTCGAGCGAATGGGCCTGGGCGACGGCCAGTGCCGCGCTGTACCCGGCCTGCACCGAGAACGAGTCAGAGCCGTCGAGGATGATCAAGGTTTGAGCGTCGCCGCGCTCGATGCGCGCGGCAAAATCTGGCGGAATGACCAGCCCGGCGCGCGCGCGGCCCTGGTCGATGGCGCGAATCACAGCGGCTTCGCTCTGTACATACTCTTGAACGTCAAAGTAGCTCGAGACGACCAGCGCATCGATCAGCGCCCGGCTCTGCGCATCCATGCTAAGGTCGGCGACGGCGGTGGGCAGGTGGTCGGCGCTCAAGTGGACGGCGTAGGCAAAGAGAAAAAGCTGGATCAGCGGCATGCCCAGGATCAGGGCCAGCGTGCGCACATCGCGAAAGCGCTGGATCGTCTCCTTGCGCATCATGGCCCATGTGCGGCGACAACGCATTCCCAGTCGTGTGTGCATCGCTCAGTCCAATTCCTGTTTAAAGGCGCGCACGGCGACGACCATGATCACCACCACATAGATCGCCAGCGCGATGACTTGATCCCACATATAGTCGATGCCTACGCCTTTGGTCATGATCCCGCGCGCGATGGGAATGAAATAGGTCAGCGGAAAGAGGTTGCCGATGATGCGGATGGGCAGCGGCTGCAAGTAGCGCGGAAACATGAATCCGCCCAGCACCAGGCCGACCAGCATGATCAGCATCGCCGTTTGCTGCGATTGTTTCTGGTTTTTCGAGATCGTCGAAACGAGCAGCCCCAGTCCCAGTCCCGAAAAAACATACATAAAAGCCAGCCAGGAAAAAAGCCAGAAATCACCTTGAAAGGGCACTGCGAACCAAAAGCGGCCGATGGCGAGAATGGTCAGCATGTTGACGATCGAAACGATCATGTTGGGCGCGACCTTGCCCAGCATCAACTCACCGGGCCGGATCGGCGTGACCAGCAACTGCTCGATGGTGCCTGCTTCACGTTCGCGTACCACAGCGGCTGCGGTGAGGGTGATCGTCTGCGTTTGCAAGATCGTCGCCGCCATGGCCGGGATCAGAAACCACAGGTCGTCCAGGTTGGGGTTGTAGAGGATGCGCACGCGTGCGTCGAGCGAACTCAGCTTTTGGCCGGCCAACTTGCCGCTGCGCTCGATCCGTGTCAGCATCACCTGCGTCGAGTGAGCCTGGGCGATGGCGGTGATCGCGTTGTAGGCTGCCTGCGAGACAAACACGTCCGAACCGTCGACCAGGAGCAGCGTTTGCGCGCTGCCGCGCTCCACGGCGGCCTCAAACCCCGGCGGGATGACGATCCCTGCCTGCGCCCGGCCCTCGTTGATGGCCCAGATCACTTCCGCTTCGTTGGGTAGGTAGGCGACGGGATCGAAATAGCCGGATGTGACCATCGCTTCGACGTAGGCGCGGCTGGCATCGTCCAGGCTTTGATCAGCAATGGCGATGGGGATGTGCCTGACATTGGTGTTGATCGCATAGCCGAAAATGAACAATTGGACGATGGGCAGGCCGAGCTGGATGACCAGCGTGCGCCGGTCGCGCATAGTCTGGATGAATTCTTTGAGCATCACCGCCCAGATGCGCCGGATCATGGTGTTGCCTCGTCTTCACGCATGCGCATGCCGTCGGTGAACAGGGCGATCACGTTAGTGGCCAGGGTGTGACACTCTTGCGCCGACGGCTGCGCCTGGATGCCGCGCAGCACCGGCAGCATGGGCGCCATAAATATCGCCAGCATCATCTGCGTTGCCAGCGCCGGATCGACGGAGCGAAACTGGCCCGCATCGATGCGCAGTTTGATAAATTGCCGCACTTTGACGCTCAAGTGGTTCATACCTTCGGTCAAAAAGCGTTGCAAGATTGTGTCATCGAGCCAGGCTGCGGCGATCAGCGTGCGCACAAAGGGCAACGCGTCGAGCAGTAGCGCATAGCCCTGCTCGACCAGGGCAGCGGCGTCTTCGCGCGTCTCCAGTGGGCCGGCCTGCTCAAACATGGCATCGACGACGGCCTGGGTTTCGTCGAGGATGGCCAGCAAAATCTCGCGCTTGCCGCCGTAATAATTGTACAATGTCCCCTCGGCCAGATCGGCAGCCTCGGCAATCTCGCGCGTGGTGGCGGCGTCATAGCCTTTTTCGGCAAAGATGCGCGCGGCGGCGTCGAGGATTTCCCTTTTCCGCCGCGTGATCTGTCGTTGACGGCGGGCCGTTCGTTTTGGTAGCGAGTCGGCAGGCATGTTTGCACCCCATTTGAAATACTTGTTCATTTTATGAGCATTCGCTCATTTTTTGAGCAGATTATACAAGCGGAATGAGATTTTGTCAATTCAGGGCAACGGCTCACCTTCCCGGAAGTTTGGTGATTTTGTGTGGAAATCTGTGTCGTGAATGAATATCCAATTGCGTCAATGTGTCCAAGAACAACTTTCGGGAAGGTGACTGGGCGATTACAATTCAGATTGGTCATTCGACAAGACGCCCCATCTCGGCTATAATACAGGCACGTGGATTTACGTGGATAACGAAAGGGAGTTGGCATGCCCAAGATGGTACTCATCGGCGCTGGCAGCGCGGTCTTTACGCGCGGGCTTGTCGCCGACCTCATTCAGTCTCCCCAATCCGAACGCTGGCAACTGGGCCTGGTCGATATCGATCCCATCGCGCTGGAGACCGCTCAGGGCCTGAGCCGGCGGATGATCGAAGCCAAGGGAGTCGACATTGCCCTCGAAGCCTCGACCGACCGCCGCGCTGTGCTGCCCGGCGCCGATGTGGTGGTCGCGACCATCGGCGTCGGCGGGCGGCGGGCCTGGCAAGCCGACGTGTTCATCCCGCGCCGCTATGGCGTCTACCAGCCGGTCGGCGACACGGCCATGCCCGGCGGCATTTCGCGCGCAATGCGCATGATCCCGGCGCTGATCGACATTGCCCGTGACGTGGCCGATCTCTGCCCCGACGCCCTGTTTTTCAATTACAGCAACCCGATGACAGCCAACTGCTGGGCGATACGCCAGGCGACGGGCGTGCCGGCGATCGGGCTGTGCCACGGTACCTTTCACGTCGTGCGCGAACTGGCCGCATTCTGTGGTGCGCCTCCCGATCAGGTCACGGCGCTCTTTGCCGGCCTCAATCATCTCACCTTTATCTGGGACCTGCGCCGGCAGGGGGTCGATCTGTGGCCCGCCGCGCGCGAGCGGCTGGCCCGCGAAGGGCGCGATTCCACCGGTAACCCCTTTTCCTGGTCGCTTTTTGAGCGTTACGGCGCGTACCCGGCGGCCAACGACCGCCACGTGGTCGAGTTTTTCCCCGAGCGGTTCCCCGGCGGGCAGTATGAGGGGCGCATGCTGGGCGTCGATGCTTTTTCCTTCGAGGGGACGATTGAGGACGGCGACCGCGGGTATGCGTCGATGCGCGCCCAGGCGCTTGGTGAAGCGCTGCTGGACGGGCGCGTTTTCGAGCGCTCGGCGGGCGAGCACGAACAGTTGTTGGACATTCTCGATGCGATCTGGCACGACGGTCGAAAGATTTTTGCGGTCAACCTGCCCAACCGGGGCGCAGTGCCCAACCTGCCCGCCGACGCGGTGCTGGAACTGCCCGCCGTGGCCACGGCGACTGGCCTGCGTGCGGTCTGCATCGACGATTTGAGCGACCCACTGGCGGCGATCTTGACCCGCAAAATTGCTGCCGTCCGGCTCACCGTCGAGGCGGCATTGCGAGGCAGCCGCGACCTGTTGATCGAGGCGCTGCTGGTCGATGGGGCAGTGGTCGATCCTGACGTGGCGCGCCGGATGATGGATGAGCTGTTGGAGGCGCAAAAAGCCTATTTGCCCAATTTCTTTTCAACGTAGAAAGGACAAAAATAATGAAAGCCTTGGTAACGGGATACAGCGGGAGGTTGGGCCCCTTTGTGGTGCGCGACCTGGAAGCGCACGGGCACGAGGTGGTGTTGTTTGGCCGCCGCCCGCCGACGATGTCGATGCAGCATTTGATCTGGATTCCGGGCGACATTCGCCGCTTTGAGGACTGCCTGGAAGCGACCCGGGGCGGGTTCGACGCCGTCCAGCACCTGGCAGCGCAGCCCTGGCCTACCGATCATCCGTCGGAGCGGGCGCAGGCGGAAGAACAGGGACTGCCCTTTGACACGACAATGCAGTCGAACGTGATGGGGTTGTATTACCTGCTTCAGGCGTCGCTGCGCAACGCGATCCCCATCTTGGTGATGACCGGCAGCAACTGCGCGCTGGGACACGGCTATCGCATCAGCGAGAACCCTTTTCCGTTCCAATATTTCCCGGTCGATGAGGCGCATCCCTCGGCGGTCGAGGATTCGTACTCTTACAGCAAGCTGGCCGGTGAGCTGCTGTTGCAATCCTATGCCAGCGCGTACGGTATGCGCTGCTATGCCGTGCGCGCGGCAGGGATTTGCAACGCGGATCGTCGCGCCCAGATGGCCCAAAACGCCGCCGAAGCGGCGGGCTGGAATCCCTGGCTATGGGCCTGGGTGGGCAGCGAAGACGTGGCCGCGGCGCAGCGTTTGTTGATGGAAAAGGCGTACCAGATCGCGCCGTTTGACGCGTTTTTCTGCAACGGCGACGACACGACCTCGCTCACGCCATCGAGTGAGTTGATCGCGCGCTTCAAGCCCGAGTTGCTGCCGCTGGTGCGCGATCTGCCGGGACACGCCTCGCTGCTGTCGAATCGCAAGCTGCGCGAGACGGTGAGCTGGGAACACAAGACGTCGTGGAGAGATCTGTTCTAGTTTGTGCTCGGGTTTGTGTTCTGTGCGGGCGTGTCGGATGTGCAGTCATGTGGATTGTCATTTTCGCCCAGTTTACGCCCATCCGGACGCATTAACGAGATCGGCGGCGGTGAGACCGTCGAGGTTGAGCTGCCAACGGGCTTTATCCTGAACAACACCAGCTTTAAGGGGGCGGTGCTCGAGTTTTCTATGCTGGAGCATGCCTGGAGTCTTTGGCGCAGCGCTTACTTGCTCAGTTCTAGCCAATAGAGAGGACGATCTGATGAACAACATCTGTCCCAAGTGTGGAAGCAGCAATCCCGCTGACCGGGAATATTGCTCATCGTGCCACACCCCCTTGATCCGCTCCCCGCGTGTGCTGCGCGAAGCCTGGGAAGCCGCCCGCTTGCGCAAGACACTGGGCGGCTCGGGGATGTGGAGCATCTTGTGGGGTATCATGGGCGTGATCACAGGTGTGGCCCTGCTCGAAGCGTCGGATCTGAATATCATCTTGATCGGGATCGGCCTTTTTCTCATCGGCACAGGAATCGCCGCCTGGGCCGCGCCCAACCCGGTCACGCTGCGCCTCGACGCGGCGGCGCTGCTCCTCGTCGGCATCTGGAACATCGTGGTGACGATTGCCGAGGGTGATTCTTCCCAGTTTGCGTGGGCCATCGCCGGGATCGTCCAGATCGTGTGGGCGATCCAGCGCTTTCGCAAACACGGCGATTTTGTGCGCGTGCAGCACATCCCCAAATCGCTGGCCAGGGAGGCCGAGGCGCTGGTCAATAGCACACAGCGGGTCAAAGCGGACAAAGACAAGGACATCGTTGCGTTTCGCGCCAACAACAAGCTGTGGCAGGCGCGGCTGATGCCCGACCTGGTTGTCGCCGTTGCCGGAACGGGCAACGCCCAGGAGGTGCGCTTTGTGCTGCCAGACGAGTTGGAACTCCAGATCACAGGGGAGGCCCAAGGTCGGCAGTGGCCCCCCGCCGCCATCCGGTTGGAAAACGATCGCTGGTCGGGATCGGTCTCGCCGATTTCGCTGGAGCACTATGGTGCGTGGCAAGCCGCGCGGAGCGGTGTCATCGCGGAACCCGCGCCTGTGTCCGCGCCCGCCTTCGCCGTAGATAAAGAAACACCCGCCGCGCCTGTGCTCGAAACGGCCGAAGAAATGCCCGCAACGCGCGTGACGCCCGCGCCCGCCTTCGCCGCAGATAAAGAAACACCTGCCGCGCCTGCGCTCGAAACGGCTGAAGAAATGCCCGCTGCGCTTGTGTCCGCCTTCGCCGCAGATGAAGAAACGCCCGCCGCGCCTGCGCTCCAAGTGGCCGAAGAAATGCCCGCAACGCGTGTGACGCCCGCACCCGTCGTATCTGCCCGTGCTGGCGCTGCCACAGGCAAAGCCGCGCGGCGACCACGCTGGCTCAGATGGGCCGCCATCGGCATCATCCTGATCGTGGCCGGGGCGCTCGCCTATTGGAACATTGGTTTATCCATTTACAACCGGGGCGTTGGCGCGCACAACAACCTGGATGCCGAAACCGCCATACTGCGCTACGAGCAGGTGATGCGCTACTATCCGGCTTTTCTCGGCTCGTTTGCCCGCCTGGCTGCCCAAAATCACCCCCCCTGCGTGCTGTACCGGCAGGGCCATCAGGCTTATGTTGACCAGACATACGAGTCTGCTTGTGGATATTATGCGCAATTTATCGCTCAATATCCGCGCGATCGTCTCACCGTGCTGGTTCATCAGGAATACCCGGCCGCCTATCTGGCCTGGGCGCAAGAAGCGGCTCAACAGAGCGACTATCTGAGCGCCGCCGATCACTACCGCAATGTGATCGAACTCTATCCCGACAGCCCGCAGGCTGCCGATGCCATTGCGGCCCTTCCGGCGACCTATTGTGCATACGGAGACGCGCGGATCGTCACGGAGGACTATGGGGCAGCGATAGAAGCGTACCAAAACGCATTGGCGGCCGCGCCACAAGCCGGGGCGTATCCCCAAGCGCGGCAAGGCCTTTGGGAGACCTACCAGAAATGGGGCAGCGCGCTGTTGGCGGCCGGCGAGTACGAAATGGCCCTGGCGCGTTACCAGGACGCGCTTGCCGTCGGCGACGAGGACAAGGCGCCGCTGGTCTGGCCGGCCATCGGTCAGGTCTATCTGGCCTGGGCGGAAGAAATCCGCGCTGGCGGAGACGAACAGCAAGCCGTCGAGATTGGCATCGCGGCCCTGGAGGCCTTTCCCGACAGCGATTGGCGCGACGACATGCTTGCTTTTGTTGGAGATACCTATGCCCGCTGGGCCGACGAGCAATGCCTGGCCGGGCAATACCGGGCCGCCCTGGACATCTACGCGCTGGCCTTGCAGACCTTTCCCGATCAAGATTTGAGCGTCGATATCCATGCCTTGAGCCAGAATGCGTATCTGCGTTGGGCCAGGGCGTTGTCTGGCGAACAAGAATTCGCTCAGGCCATCGATGTGTACCGCGCACTCATCGAGGCCTATCCGGACGCAGCGACCACGATCGATAACGAGGTCATCCTCACCCATTATACGTGGGCACGCAGCCTATTGGACGCGCAAGACTATCAGGCCGCAGCAGCGGTGTACGAGGGATTGATCAAGAGCTATCCGGCGCATTCTATGGCGCAAAAGGCGCAGCAAAACCTGTCTCAGGTGCACTATGACTGGGCTGTCGATGCGGATGGACAAAAAGACTTGGGCACAGCTGTGGCGCACTATGAAACGTGCATCGCCCTCGAAGAAACAAGATTATCAATCAGCAAGCCCCAATCCAAGCCTGCCCCGCCGACCTACACCATCACCGTCAACACCGACTCGCTCAACGTGCGCCGCGGCCCGAATGCCGATCAAGCCGTCGTGGGGGTTGCCAAACGTGACCAGACGTTGATGGCGCTGGGACGCAGCCAGGACAGCCAGTGGATCAAGGTCAAAGATCCGGATGGCTGGGTTTTTGCCTCATTGGTGACAATCGAGACGCCCCTGGCCGACATGGTGGTGTTCGATCCGGCGGCGACGGCGCAGCCCGAGGCGGCGATCAAACCCGCGGTGGTTGAGCAAAGCGCGCTGGCGGCGCGGGCCTGGGAGGCTGTGGCTAGGGCAATGTATCGTTGGGGCATTGACTTGTACGATGCTCAAGATTATGAAAATGCCGCGCTCAAATTCAAAACCGTGATCGACGAGTACGCACTCAGCCAGGCGATTACCGACACACGCGGCGCAGCGGCGCGCACCTATCTGGCCTGGGGCGACGTGTTGAGCAGCACCGCCCAATATGAGGATGCCGTGGATGCATACGACTATGCCAAACTGGTCGATCCATTGGGCGAATATGCCGGGCAGGCGACGGACAGCGCCGCTGCTGTCTATTTAGCCTGGGCAGATTCTCTATACGCAGCCAAGACATACAGCAGCGCAATTTCCAAATATGCCCTCGTTTACACCAATTACCCTGCAAGTGTCCACGTCAACGCCGCGTATCAAGGGGTGATCGCCTGTTACAATGACTGGGCAGACGCGCTGCGCCAGCAAGGCAAGTACGACGACGCCATCGCCAAGTATCAGGCCATCATCACCGGCTTTCCTTCGAGCCCCAGTGCAGGCGCGGCCCGGATAGCCATCGGCAAAACCTACAACCTGTGGGGCGCGTCACTGCACACGCAGAAAAAATACGGCGATGCAATGGCCAAATTTGCCCAGGCCTGGCAGGCCACGTCGGACGCCGACGTGGTCGCCGCTGCTCAAAAGGGCTACAACGACGCGTTGTGGGCCATCGCCCGCCTGACCGACGCAACCGGCAAAGCCATCATCGACGCTGCGTTGACCACCGCCTGCCAGGGCCAGGCAGCCGCGTCGCCGGCAGTGGGATTGGCCGCCGAAGAAGCGGGCAAAGCGCGTTGCAACAAAACACTCTTTTCCCTGCCCGCCGATCTGTCGGCCACGATGCCGGCCCATTTTCGCTATGCTGTCTGTGTGACCAGCGGTGCAAACGAGTTGCAGCGTTGTTCTTATACCGGCGGTCGCACTCTGGTTCGGCAGCAAATCTGGTGGAAAGTGACGGTGCGCAACGCAAAAACCGGAGCGTGGATCACAGAAAATACCTTTTATGGCTCAACGCCGGGCAGTTGTCCATTTAGTCGCTATTTTTCTAGAACGGTGGACTATATGAGCGGCGGCAGCCCTTCAGCAGACAGCGCGATCAACTGGCTGCGCGGGGTGATCAAATAACGGGTCAGGACTATGGCACCATACGCTTCGTGTAGCTGCACGTCATCACGATGCCGCGCTCGTGTTCCCTTTAGCCTATGGGGCATACATCTCCCAGGAGGTCTGCGATGGCCGATCTGACAGGCAGAACGCTGGGCAAATATCGCCTTACCCAACGACTGGGGCGTGGCGGCATGGCTGAGGTCTACCGTGCCTACCAGCCCAACCTGGAACGCGACGTGGCGGTCAAGGTGATGCACGGCTACCTGGCCGAAGAAGAGGGCTTTGTGGTGCGCTTTAAGCGCGAGGCCACCTCTGTGGCTGCGCTGCGTCATCCGCACATCGTGCAGGTCTACGATTTCGACGTCGAAGATGATATCCATTTCATGGTCATGGAATACATCGACGGCGAAACGCTCAAAGCGCGCCTGCAGCAACTCAACGCCGAGGGCAGACGGATGCCATTGGAAGAGGTAGCGCGGGTCTTTTGCGCGCTGTGCGATGCACTGGACTATGCCCATGCCCAGGGCCGCATCCACCGCGACATCAAGCCGGCCAACATCATGTTCGACAGCAAACGGCTGGTGTTGACCGATTTTGGCATTGCCAGCATCGTTGGCGGCACGCGCTACACCGCCAGCGGAGCTATGGTCGGCACGCCGGCCTACATGTCGCCCGAACAAGGCCTGGGAGAACCGGGCGATGTGCGGAGCGATGTCTATTCGTTGGGCGTCATCCTCTACGAGATGGTCACTGGCCGCGTGCCCTACGATGCCGACACGCCGCTGGCCATCGTCCTCAAGCATCTGAACGAACCGCTTCCCCTGCCGCGCCAGGTGAGCGCCGACGTGCCCCCCGTCGTGGAGCACATTATCCTCAAAGCCCTGGCCAAATCTTCGGATGACCGGTATCAGTCGGCCGGCGCGCTGGCCAATGCATTGGAGGTCGCCGTCAAGAGGATAGAGATGCCGACTGAGATGCCATCTGAGCCTCTGGAGATGGTCTGGGAACCTGTGTCCGCCGCTCCCAGACCCAAGCGGCTGTCGGCGGCCCTCATCGGGGTCGCCGGCCTGATCGTCGTGGGGTTGATCGCGGCGGCGTTGCTCGTCCTGCCCAAATTGACTGGCGAGACTCCCGTGGCTGAACCGATTTTCCTAACCATTTCAGCGATGCCGACAGATACGGTTGCGCCTCCCACGCCTACACCGATGTCGACAGACACGGTTGCACCTTCCACGCCCACACTGACGCCGACAGATACGGTTGTGCCTTCCACGCCTACACCAATACCCCCGCCAACATTCAGGGTCATTGGCGAGTATCGAACCTCAGGTTCAGCGAATGGGTTATTCGTCGCCAACAACATGCTCAACCTGGCCAATGGGGTGAACGGCCTGATAAGACTCTATGTTGGCGACCGAGGGAATCCCAAACTGGTTGACACCTACCTGGTTGGCGACCTGCCCGCACAACGCCTTGTTGTAAATGACGAAATCGCCTATGTCGTCGTCGGTGACCATATGCAGAAACTCATCATTATGCAGTTGGGCGTAGAGGGGGCATCCACCACCTTCCCGCCTGAGGGGTCAGGTATGGGCGGCTCAAGGAGCCTGTACAATGTCGCGGTTGCTGATGGTCTGGCCCATCTGACCGGTCACAACTACTGGGGCATCCTGGATGTAAGTGATCCGATGCAACCCAGGGAAATCTGGACCTGGACTCCTCCCAGCCACTCAGGCAACCCTTGCAATGCAGTTGTGGAGGGCAGCATCGCCTACATCGGCTGCGGCTGGGCCGGCCTCTACATTTTTGACGTCACAGATCCTCAGAGTCCAGAATTGCTCGGGCAGTTCAAAACACCCGATTGGATCATCGGTATCACCGTTGTAGACCAAGTCCTTTATCTGACCCTGGGCGAAAGTGGTCTTCTCGCCCTTGACGTCAGCGACCCTGCACGTCCTCTGCTAATGGACCGTCTCAATCTCCCCGGCTTTACAACACGCCTCTCGGTTGCCGGAGATACGCTTTACATAATTTACATCGTGTATGAAGGGTACACGGAGATTGAAAGTGGAGTCATCGCTGTGAATGTGGCAGATCCCGAGGCGCTGACTATTATCGCGACCTATGACCAACTCTATTCAGGTTCAGACATCCAGGCTGTGGATGATGTTGTCTTTGTAACTGATGAAACTCGAGGCGTTATCATGTTGAACCTCGGTTTTAATGTCAAAACTCGTGAATGATTGCGGTTCTTATGATGTTACCTTGCCCTCATCAAAAAATGCCTGTATATCTTCCCATCCGTCGGCTCCCGAGCCGGCACCATCAGCGGTTCGGCCAGCACCGGCTGCACGTCGCGCCGGTCGGTGCCTATCAGACTGCCAAGACATCAAGAAATTATCTTTATGAGGAGGTCAAATGAAAATTACAGCGGTTCGTGTCATTCAGCTTGACGGCGCGATGCCCTTTGCGGGCGAGTTCTGGGAGGAACGCCTGGTCCGCCCGCTCGACATTTATCCCGAACACAAGGTGCAGGGTGCGGGGTGGCTGGGACGCCTCGACGAAGGCCGCTATCACATGCGCTCCTTCTTTTGCCAGATTGAGACCGACGAAGGCGTGACCGGCATCGGCGGCCCGACGACGATCGATCAGGCGGTGATCATCCTCACCCAGCTCAAGCCGCTGCTGGTCGGCCACGATCCGTTGGCCGTCGAGCGACTGTGGGATCGCATGTACCGCGCCCAGGTGCACGGGCGCAAGGGCACGCCGATGATGGCGCTCAGCACCGTCGATTGCGCGCTGTGGGACCTCAAGGGCAGGTGGTTCGACGCGCCGGTGTACCGGTTGCTCGGCGGCCCAGTGCGCGAGTCGATCCCGGCCTATGCCAGCGCGCTTGGCTACTCGCTCGAACCGGCGTTGGTCGCCAAACGGGCCGCAGAGATGGTCGCGCAGGGCTACCGGGCGACCAAGTGGTTCTTTCGCCACGGGCCGACCGACGACGTCGAGGGGATCGCCAAAAACGTCGAACTGGTGCGCACGCTGCGCGAGGCGGTCGGGCCGGACGTGGACATTATGCTCGATGCCTGGATGAGTTGGGATGTGCCTTACACGATCCAGATGTCGCGTCGCCTGGCCCCATACGACCCGCGCTGGATCGAAGAGCCGCTGCTGCCGGACAAGATCGACCAGTGCGCCGAGATCCGCGCCGCGTCGGCGGTGCCCATCGCCAGCGGCGAGCACGAGTACACCCGCTGGGGGATCAAGGCCCTGCTCGACGCGCGCGCCGTCGATGTGCTGCAGCCCGACATTTACTGGGCCGGCGGGATCACCGAGATGCTCAAAATCTGCGCGCTAGCTTCGGCCTATGACATCCCCGTTATCCCGCACGGGCATTCGACGCCGGCCACGCTGCATCTGATCGCCGCCCAGCCGGTGACGCTCTGCCCGCTGCTCGAATACCTGATCAAGTGGAATACGATTCACCAGTTTTTCCTCAAAAATCCGGTCGAGCCGGTCAACGGCGTGGTGACGCTGCCCCAGACGCCCGGCATCGGAATGGAACTGGACGAGGCCAAAATCCAGGACAAACGCGAGATTGCGTTCGAGTTTTAACACATCGTTCGGGATGATGGATGGAGGATTTCTATGCAACGTGCAACCAGGGACGTGCTTTACTTTGAGATTGGCCGCGAAAACGCGCCGACGCTGCACGTGCAGCCCGGCGAGGTGTTCGAGGTCGAAACGCAGATGAACGCCGGGCCGTGGCTCGACGCGCATCCCGATGGCGAGGCGCTGCGCAAGAAACTGTATGGCGGCAACCCGTCGAGCGGCTGCATCCATGTCGATGGGGCCGAGCCGGGGCAGATGCTCACCGTCCACATCGGCGAGATCGACCTCGATCCGATCGGCTATACCCACTTTTATGGCAGCTCCGGCGCGATGCCCGGCTGGCTGGGCGGCAGCGGGATCGGCGCGCATCACAAGGTAGTCGAAATCCGGAATGGCCTGATCCACTGGAGTGACACGCTCAAACTGCCCGTCGCGCCGATGATCGGTTTTGTCGGCGTTGCGCCCAGGCGCGAGCGCTACCACAACGGCTGGGGCGGCTACTGGGGCGGCAATCTCGACGTTCAGGAGATCACCGCCGGCGCGGCAGTGCAACTGGCGGTCAATGAGCCGGGTGCGCTGCTGCACATCGGCGACATGCACGCCATCCAGGGCGACGGCGAAATCTGCGGCGCGGGCGCCATCGAGGCTGGCGGGCGGGTGCGGGTACGGTGCGAGTTGTCCAACAAACCCGAGTCGATGCATTGGCCGCGCATCATCGACGACGAATTTATCATGACCGCAGCGATGGCTAAACCTGCCGAGGATGCTTTCCGTCTGGCGTTGGAGGCGATGATCCTGTGGCTGGAAGCAGACTATGGCCTGGATCGCGGCGAGGCGTACCTTCTTTTGGGACAGGTGCTTCAGGCGCGCTGTACCCAGTTCGTCAACCCGACCTTTACCTATCTCGCCAAAGTGCCGAAACGGTATCTGGGAGATCGCTGAAAAACCCTGGATCGCCACCGAGAACACAGAGGACGCAGAGATATAAAGATCTGCATAATATCTCAAACTTTCGAAGAAAGGCAAGAACCTCTGAGGTCTCTGTGTCCTCTGTGGCTAAAAATGGACTTTTCCAGCAGTCTTCTAGATGTGTAGGGGTGCAGTGTGTCTGACTTGCAAGACGTGCTCGACTGCCCACGCGCTATCGTCCACCTCGACCTGGACGCCTTTTTTGCCGCCGTCGAGGTGCTGGACGATCCCGCGCTGGCCGGGCTGCCGCTGATCGTCGGCGGGCGGCCCGAAGAACGCGGCGTCGTCTCGACGGCATCGTATCAAGCGCGCACCTACGGCGTCCGCTCGGCGATGCCGACCGTGCGCGCGTTGCAGCTCTGCCCCGAGGCGGTCGTCCTGCCGCCGCGCCACGGGCGCTACCACGAGTTTTCGCGCCGGGTGATGGCGATCTTGCACGAGTCGTCGCCGCTGGTCGAACAGATCAGCATCGACGAGGCCTTTCTCGATTTGACTGGTGCGGTTTCGGAGTGGGAGGATGCCATTCGCATAGCCAGGATAGTGCAACAGCACGTCCACAACAAAGTCGAACTGTCGGCCTCGCTCGGTGTGGCGACCAACAAGCTGGTCGCCAAGGTGGCCTCCGATCAAGACAAGCCGGGCGGCCTGACCGTGGTGCGGCCCGGCGAGGAGGCGCAGTTTCTCGCCCTGCTGCCGGTGCGCGTGCTGTGGGGCATCGGCCCGGTGACGGAGGGCAAGCTGGCCGAAATGGGCGTGACCACCGTCGGCGAACTGGCCGCGCTGTCCGAGGAAACGCTGCGCGAGCGCTTTGGCCGCCAGGGTGCGGCAATGACTCAGCAGGCGCGTGGCATTGACGCGCGACCGGTCGTCGCCGAATATGAGCGCAAATCGATCAGCCAGGAGTTGACCTTTGCTCGCGACATCGCCCAATGGGAGGCGCTCAAACGCCACCTGTGGCATATGAGCCAGCGCGTCGCCGAGATGCTCAAAAGCGATGGCTTGGCCGCCTGGACGGTGTCGATCAAGCTGCGCTATGCCGATTTTTCCACGCTCACCCGGCAGATGTCGCTGCCCGTGCCCACCGACGATCAGAGCGAAATCTATCGCGTGGCCTTGCTGCTGCTGAAGCGGGCTTGGCAGCGCGGCCGGCCGGTGCGTCTTCTCGGCGTGGGTGGGCACAACTTGAGCGCGCCGTCGCCGCAGCTGACCTTGTGGTGAAACATTGACGAGCGTAATCCATTTGCACGTCCATTCACACTATACGCTGCTGGGGGGTACGGCTTCGATTGATGCGTTGGTCGAGCGCGCTGCGGAGCAGGGAATGCTGGCGCTGGCGCTGACCGACACCAACGCGCTGTACGGCGCAGTCCAATTCGACCGCGCCTGTCGCCGGGCCGGCATCCAGCCGATCATCGGGATGGCGGCGACGCTCGCGCTGCCGCCCGACCTGGCCGTGCTGCAAGAGGGCCAGCCCGGATTGGTCGTGTTGCTGGCGGCCAATCCGGCGGGATACCGCTCGCTGTGCCGGCTTTCGTCGCACTTGCAGGGCCACGCTGACCGCGAAGCGCGGCTGGCGCAAGGCCTGAGCCTGGATGACCTGCGCTGCCATCATGAGGGACTGATCTGCCTCGACGGGGGTGGGCGCGGCTGGACGGAACGCCTGCTGCGCGCCGGGCACGAGGGTGCGGCCCGGCAGTACCTGGGGCGGCTGGCCCACATCTTTGATGGCGACCTGTACCTAGGCCTGGAATTCGATCACTCGCCCGGTCTCGAACCGCTGGGGCGTCTCTTGGGCGTGCCGGCGGTGGCCGTCCAGCCGGTGTACTGCCTGTCGCGCCAGGATTTGCCCCGGCTCAGGCTGCTGGCGGCCATCGACCGCTGCTGCCCGCTGGATGCCGTGCCCGACGCCGTTTTGCCGCAAGGCCTGGGGCAAGACGTGCATTGGCTCAGCCCCGGCGAGATGCGCGAGCGGTTCGCCCGGTTTCCCGACGCGCTGGCACGCACGGGCGAGATCGCCGCGCGCTGTGTCGACGTAAATGGCATGTCGGCGCTGCCCGACGGCCGGCCGATCTTTCCCCGGCTCGATCTGCCACAGGATCGGACACCGGAGGCGGCATTGGCCGAATTGGCGCGCGAGGGGTTTGCGGCGCGCTATGGCCCACATCCGGGGCCGGCCGTCCTCGAACGGCTGGGCAAAGAGCTGGCGGCCATCGCCCGGCACGGCTACGCGCCGCTCTTTCTCGTCGTCGCCGACGTGGTGCGCTGGGCGCGGGAGGCCGATATCCCGGTCAGCACGCGGGGCAGCGTTGCCAATTCGCTGGTCGCTTTTTGCACCGGGATCACCACCGTCGATCCGGTGAGCAACGACCTGCTCTTTGAGCGATTTCTCAGCCCGGCCCGCGCCGACCCGCCCGACATCGACCTCGACTTTTGCAGCCGTCGCCGCGACGAGGTGCTGGGCTATGTGCGAAGCAAGTACGGCGAGGACAGGGTTTCGCTGGTAGCGACGATCAGCACGCTGCAACTGCGCTCGGCGGTGCGCGAAACGGCCCAAGCGCACGGTTTTGACGAAGCAAGGATCGACAAATTGGTCGCCGACCTGCCGCACGGCTGGCATCCCGACCCGCGCCGGCGCGATCGGCGCACCGTCGAGGAATGGGTGGCGCAGCTCGACGACCCGCTGGAGCGCACAGTCGTCCAGGCCGCCGCGCCGCTGGTGGGTATGCCGCATCACCTGAGCGTGCATCCCGGCGGCGTGGTGATCACGCCCAGCCCGCTGACCGACGTGATCCCGGTGCAGTGGTCGCCCAAGGGCTTCCTGATCGCCCAGTTCGATCATCGCGACGTGGAGGCGCTGGGCCTGCCCAAGCTCGATCTGCTCGGCATCCGCGCTTTGACTGTCCTCTCTGACGTCGTCGCGCTGGTGCGGCGCGATCACGCGCCCGATTTTCGCCTGTCGGACATTCCGCTCGATGATGCGACGGCGGCCGAGATGATCGTCCGCGGCGACACGGTAGGGGTGTTTCAATGCGAGTCGTCAGGCGCGCGGCGGACGCTGATCCGCCTGCGCGCGCGCACGGTGTACGACCTGGCCGTGGCCAACGCCTTTTTCAAGCCCGGCCCGGCGCTGGGCGGGATGGCGCGCGCGTTTGTGCGCCGCTACCGGGGCGAGGAACAGGTCAGCTATTTGCACCCCGCGCTGGAGCCGATCCTGGGATCGACCAAGGGTGTATTGATCTTTCAGGAGCAGATCTTGCGCATTGCGGTCGAGATCGCCGGCTTGAGTTGGGCGCAGGCCGATCATCTGCGGCGCGGCGTCAAGTTCAAGGCCGAGGCGATGGACGAAATCCGCGTCCAGTTTGTCGAAGGCTGCCAGCGTCTCGGCGGGCCGGGCCTGAGCCGCCAGCAGGCCGAGACGCTGTGGGAGCAGATCGCGCCGTTTGCGGGCTATGGTTTTAACCAGGGCCATGCGATGGCTTACGCCGACGTCAGCTATCGTTCGGCCTACCTCAAGCGGCACTGGCCCGCCGCGTTCATGTGCGCGCGGCTGCAAAGCTGGGGTGGCTTTCACCATCCGGCGATGTACATGGCCGAGGCGATGCGCCTGGGCATCGAGGTGCGCGGGCCGGACGTCAACCGGAGCCAGCGCGTCTTTACGTTGGGCTGGCAAGGCGAACAACCCGTGCTGTGGATGGGCCTGAGCTGGGTGCGTGACCTGCGCCGGCGGTCGGTGCGCGAGATTGTCCGCGAGCGGCGGCGGCCCTTTGCCAGTTTGCGCGATTTGATGTTTCGTGTATCATTGCAGCGCAAAGAGATCGAGCATTTGATCCAGTGCGGCGCGTTGGACGGGCTTGGCCCCAGCCGTGCGGCGATGCTGGCCGAGTGTGGGGGGATTCAAAGCGACGATCGCGGCATGCAGTTGACCTTCGACTGGGCGACGCAGTCGGTCGAGCCAGAGTCGATGGCGCAGCGCGCGGCCTGGGAACGGCAGGTGATCGGCTATCCGGTCAGCGTGTTCCAGCGGCCCATCGCCAACCTGCCGCCGGGGTGCGTGCCGCTGTCGTACCTGCCGCAGACGCAGCGCCGTTTTGTCGCCGCCGCCGGGATGCGCCTGCCCGGCTGGACCGGTGGCCAGGGGTTTTATCTGTGGGATGGCGCGCCGCAGGATGGCGGCGCGACGTGGATCATCGTGCGCGGGGATAAGGCCCTGAAATTGCCGCCCGCATGGACGCCGGTGCTGATCAAGGGCCGCTGGACGGCGGACGAGTATGGGTTTGCCTGGTTGCAGGCACAGGAAATTCAGATTCTACCGGATGATTGGAATCAAAGGGTTTTAAGTGCTTTCACTGTTTAAAAAGAAACGCAAGCGATCCGAGCGGGTCCAGACGGGCAGCGGCCTCAAGGTGCGGCTGCGCCAGTTGGTCGAAGAACAGATCGCGCGCAGCGTGCCCCGCCAGGCGATCTATGACGAGTTGATCGAAAAGAGCCGCGCGGCGCTCAACGATACGCAAACTCGCGGAGTGCGCCATGCCGACGCCAACGCTTACCTGAGCGTCGCCGACGAGGTGCTGCACGTGCTGATGGAGCGTAACCGGCAGGCCGAGCAGTGCGAGCGGACGGGCCAGGTACAGGAGGCGATCCGGCTGTACGAGGAAAATCTGGCCGATGGGTTTGTCGGCGCGCGGCCCTATGAGCGGCTGCGCCTGATCTATACCAGGCAGAAACGCCGCGCCGATGCCATTCGCGTCTGCCGGGCCTACCTGGCGCTGCCCGACCGCAACCCGGTGCTGGCGCAGGGCAAAGACGAGTTTTGCGCCCACCTGTCCCGGCTGGAGGCGATGGGTGATGACGACGGGTAGAGGGCAGCTCTCGCTTTTTCTTGACCGGGCGATCTTGCTGCTGGTCAGCCTGATCGGCGTGGCGGCGTTCGTCTATCCCTTTTTCCAGCCTTCGCCGCAAGCGAGCGCCGTGTTCGGCGCGGCGGCGCATGCTCAGGACGCGCCGTTGATGTTCATCTTGCTGATCGTGCTCTCGCTGGGCGCAGTACTGGGCAATATGGTCGGTGGGGCGGGGCTGAACGCCAAAATGATCGCCGTGTTGGGTGTGCTGTGCGCGATCAATGCCGTGCTGCGCGCCGTGCCCGGCCCGGC